>JACIWY010000189.1 GCA_014360745.1 Chloroflexota bacterium | reverse complement strand
GGGCCCGGAGCGATCGCTTTGGGCCCCGGGTCCCGCGTTCTCCGGCCAGGCTCGATCCATTCATAAATAGGCGGCGCGCCGGGTTTGGAAGCGTTCCTTGTCCCATTCCGCGCCCCAACCGGGCCCCTCCGGAGGTGCGATGTATCCTTCTCGCGGTACGGGCGGGTTCTGTAGGCCGATATCGCGACCTGCCTCGTCGCGCGAGCCGCCGGGAAAGTACTCATAGTAACTGGTATTATTTACACAGCAAACCAGGTGCGCATGCACTAACCCAAAAAGTCCGCCGGGGCCGTTGAACTCGACGTTCGCACCGTGCAATTCTGTCAGGTGCGCCAACTTGAGCGCCGCCGTCGCTCCGTGGCGGGCGTTGGCCCGCACCCAGTCCGTTGCGCCGGAGAGAAGCCATTGAGCGCAAAGAGTCAAATCATGCATCAGCGATTCGGGCGCTACCACTGGAATGTCCAACGCCCGACACAACGCTTGTAGGGCGACCTGTTCTCTATCGGGGAGCGGCTCCTCGAACCATAAAAAACCCAATTCCTCCAACGCTCGACCTACCCGCAGGGCCTCTTGGAGTGTGTAGCCTGCCAAGCCGTATCGCTTCGATCTTCATGAGGCCGTCGCTCGTTCACCCCCTTTTCTCATTATGCCAGTTTCCCGCCACCCTCTGCCCAGCCAACCCATCTCTCGATGGGCGCGAGCGGATTGCGTCAAAAATGGTGAATCTCGACACTGTTCGATGCAAGTCGGCCCATTATCGCACATCCTATCAGGCAGGGCAATCGGATTTGATGTGTATCGCGATGATATCCAGGTGTCGTATAATAGAAGCACAACCCCGTTGGGCGGCGTTTTAAGCTTCTTGAGTGATTGTGCTGCTCAGCAGTGTACCGGTTTGTCGGATAGCAGGAGCGCGCCTTGGCTAGGTGTTCGCTGAGGTCGTTGTTTTCAAAGAAGCGGGGGCGGTTCTCATGGAAAATCAATCTGCAGTGCTTCACAATGGTGAAAATCTCGCCTATCTTCGCGCCGAGTCGCTGCGCAGCATCGCCTTGTTGAACGGCATCATAGGGTATTTGTGGCTTGTCCTGGTGCTGCGCCCCGAGATGCGTCAAGATCTGTTGGCCCAAACCTGGTGGGGAGCCCTGACCTTGCTGTTGATGGCGCTTGGCAGCTATATGACGCGCAAGCGGTTGCTTTTGAGCTCGATATGTTTGATAGGGGGTAGCCTGGTAAGCGTGCTCTGCCTCATGTTAACTTATCGATCGACCGGATTTTCATATCTCTTGGCACTATCTCTGATTTACGGTGGTATGCTTATTGGCCACTCCGCCGTGTGGTTCATCGCAGCCTTGAGCAATCTATTCCTTGTGTTGGTCAAAGTTTGGGCTTTGAGAGCCATTCCCCTTTTCCCCGACTTGGTTTTACCCATGTTGTTTCTCTGCATCGTTGCTCTCGCTTCCTATTTCTCTGCCCGAAATCTTTACGTCGCCCTGACGTGGGTCTGGAGCCAATATGAGCGGTCGCTGGACATGGAACGGGTGGCCAGGGAACGAGGGGCGGAGCTGCGCCAGGCGCTCAAGTCGCTCGATGAAGCGACGTATCGACTTGAGCGGACCAACCAGATGCTCGCTCTGGCCTATCAACAGGCGGAAGAAGCCCGGCGGCTAAAGCAAGAGTTCGCCCAGACCATCAGCCACGAGTTGCGCACGCCCATCAACCTCATCGTCGGCTTTACCGAGTTGTTGGCCCAAAACCCCGAATATTACGGCAGCCGGCTGACGCCCGCTTATATACGCGATCTGAGCATCGTTCATCGCAACGCTCGTCACCTGCAAAATTTGGTCAATGATGTGTTGGATCTGGCGCGGATCGACGCCGCGCAGATGAGCATCGTCTTGCAACAAGTCGATCCCGTCGACCTGACCCTCGAAGCTGTCCAAACGGCGCGAGGTTTGATCGAAAGTAGAGGATTAGAGCTACGCACCGATATAGAGAGGGACCTACCGTGCGTTTCGGCCGATCCGCTCCGTGTTCGCCAAGTGTTAATCAACCTGTTGAACAACGCCGCGCGATTTACAGAACAAGGATCGGTGACGGTGAGCGTCCACGCTTCGGGGACGGAGGTCGTTTTTGCGGTAAAGGACACGGGCGTTGGCATTGCCCAAGAGGACATCCCTTTGATTTTCCAAGAATTCCGGCAACTGGATAGTACGACGAGGCGACGACATGATGGAGCAGGCTTGGGGTTGGCCATTAGCAAGGCGTTTGTCGAACTACACGGAGGCCGCATTTGGGTAGAAAGCCAGTTAGGCCGGGGTAGCACATTCTTTTTCACCCTGCCGGCTCGGCCCAACGAAGCGGAAACGCCCTATGCGCCACACTGGCCAAGATATAGCCGCAAAGAGATCGTCGAGCGAGGCGAATCGGTTCTGTTGGCCGTGACGCCGAGCACCTCGGCGGCGACCCTGTTATCTCGGTACGTTCAAGGTTGCCGGACCGTCATCATCCAGGATATTCAACAGGCTCGACGCGCTGCGCAAGAGTTGATGCCGCAAGTCATTCTCCTCGATCAGCTCTACCAAGAAGATGTCGAACGCTTGGCGCAAGAGTGGCAGCTCCCCCAGGCAGTATTCCTCAGATGTCCTCTTCCCGGCGAGACGATACGGCGGCGACGGGCCGTGGTCAACGGCTATCTCATTAAGCCGATATCACAGCAGAGCCTCTGGGATGCTTTGCGACGTTTTGGCGATCGGGTGGATAAGGTGCTCGTGGTAGATGACGATCGCGACTTTGTGCGCCTTTTGGCGCGCTTTTTGGACAGCCCCGTGCGTCGCTATCAGGTGATCAGGGCGCACAGTGGGCACGAGGCCCTTGAGATGATATGCCACCACGAGCTGGATTTGGCCTTGGTGGACTTGAAATTGCCCGACATGGACGGGTTTCAATTGATCGATGAGATGCGCAACATGTCTGGGGGAAGGGACATCCCCATCGTGATTCTCTCCGGCCAAGACGAGTTCAACGGCCTGGAGGCGCTTTACGGGGAGATCAGCCTGAGCAGAGCGACGGGGTTTACGCCGGCGGATATTGTCCACTGTGTTCAAGATGTCCTGACCCTGGCGACGCGGCCTCCCGCACCGGCGCAACAACCGGCTTTTGTTCAATTGCAGAGTTGAGGGAGAATCCTCGTCTCTTGGCGGGGAAGCCGATCTAGGGCTTGGGTCCTGGCGCGATTACGCCAAGGCTTCCAAGGTCGAGAGCAACGCTTGCTCTGTGATCGGTTTCTCGAGGAACGCCGCCGCTCCCAGAGAAAGGGCCAGGTCCCTGGCCGCCAGAACCGTACAAACGATGATGGGGATATGACATGTCTCCGGCTGGTTGGTGAGAAGCTGGAGCGTGTCCCAGCCGTCTCGGTCGGGCATCATGATGTCCAACGTAATAGCAAAGGGCTGTAACGTGCGGGCCAGGTCGAGAGCCTCGATGCTGGTTCGCGCGGACACAACCCGATAAGAGCTGTGCGCCAGGTAACGCCCAAATAGCGTCAGAACATCCTCGTTATCGTCTACGATGAGAACCGTGCGCGGCGGGGTGTTGGGAAATTCAAGAATATACCCGTTGCCTTGGGTGCGTTCGAGGCATCGCAAGGCGATGCCCTGGGTGGCGGCCAATTCCTGAAGGATGGAGAACGATTCGTTCCCCTCGGCCGTGGGACTATACCTGCCCATTCTGCCCAACTCGGCGACCAGACCGCTCAAGACAAGTTGGATCGAGCTTCCCTTCATTGTCGTCTGCACATGAATCTCGCGCATGTGCGGTTGGGCGATGAGTTCGTTCAGTAACCCGAGCAGGATCTGGCGTAGGACGATGCGGTCGACGCGGACACAAGATCCGTTCCCTTCCATCGTGACCAGCAGATGAACCCCCCGCTCCCGTGCCAGATCTTCGAGCAGCTGCTCAACCCCCTGAATTACTTCCTGAAGTTGGACATAACGGCTCGCCTGCCCGATCCGCGCCGCTTCCATGCGCAACAGTTCGAGGCGATCTTGGCTTATCCCTTGAGAGGGCTTGGTGATGCGCGGTTGAGGTTGAACACGGTCTCGCCAGAGAAGCTCGGCGATGGCCTGCAGGGCGTTCTTGCGCTCGCGGTAGTAGTGTCGCACGCCGATGGCCAGCTCTGAAGCGATCTCTGCGGGCTCTGCACCGTCGATATAGCGCAACACGAGCAGCCGATGACGGCGCCATTCTCGAGAAAAAGGGGGAGTTTGGTCGCCCGGATCCAAACCGTCGATGGCATCGATAAGGAGATGGTGAAAATGCCAGGCGCGATCTTTGGGGGGTATCTCTGCGTGGCAGAGCTGTTGGGTCAGGGGATGGGTGCGCAGATACACCAGGTCATAAAGATGCTCGTAGGCATCCTCAACCAAGGCGACAAACTCGGTTGTCGGGGCGTCATTATATGCCATGAATGTCAGAAAATGTCAGTCACTGGTCATAGGAGCCGATGACACCGAATGGATAACATGTCATAATAAGAGACAAAGCATTCCATGCCGGAATATATCCCGGTTCTTAACGTATTATTAGCTAGTGTCACCATTTTACCATAGCGCGTTCGGCGTCGCAAGTGGCTAGAGGGTGCGCGAGCTGAAGCGATGTCCGAGTGGCGTGGTGGCCACAGTCCGGAGGAGGTTGTATGGCCGAAAGTGCAGTGAAGCCGGTGGCCCGTATTTGGCGAACGCTCCGGCCCACCAGCATGACCCGTAGGGTGCGGCTGGCCATGTGGGGATATCTTTTTGCGCTGCCATGGATTCTGGGGTTAATCATCTTTTGGGTGGGGCCAACCCTCGCCTCTTTTTACTTTGGTTTCACCGAATATGATATCGTTTCTCCGGCCAAATTTGTCGGTTTGGCTAACTATATCAAAGCTTTTACCGGCGATGATCTGGTATGGCCGTCTATGCAACGCACTCTTTATTACACACTTATTGTTGTACCTCTCGGAGTTATGGGCTCATTCTTCCTTGCCGTACTCCTTAATCAAAAACTAGTGGGTACAAATATATTTCGCACGATTTTCTTTATGCCCCATTTGGTTCCTATAGTTGCCTCTTCTTTACTATGGACTTGGCTCCTTCATCCAAGGGTGGGACCGGTGAATTATGTGCTAGATAAGCTCGGGTTGCCCACGCCGGGTTGGTTCGCCAGCCCGGCCTGGGCGATCCCCGCCTGTATCCTGGTGGCGCTGTGGACCGGCGTCGGCGGCAACCGCATGTTAATCTTTCTCGCCGGTTTGCAGGGCGTCCCCGAAGAGCTCTACGAAGCGGCCGATATCGATGGGGCCAGCCGTTGGGCCAAGCTGCGCCACGTCACCCTGCCGATGATTTCCCCCACGATGTTCTTTAATATCGTTCTTGGCATTATTGGTGCTTTGCAGGTATTCTCTATTGCCTTTGTTGCTACGGCAGGTGGTCCTTCTTATGCGACCTGGTTCTATGCGCTGCATATTTATAACCAGGCATTCCGCTATTTCCGCATGGGCTATGGCTCGGCGCTGGCTTGGATATTCGCCGTTGTGCTGGTCATCCTGACCTACATCCAGATGTCGCTGTCTGAGCGTTGGGTCTATTACGGGGGAGGTTGAGAATGGGAATGGCCGATTCGCAGGCCCTTGCCTTCCGCACTAGGCATAATCGTTGGGCGCGCGTCACCCGCAGGGTGGAGCGGTTGCTGCTCTATCTGCTCGTCATTGCGCTGAGCATTAGTTTCTTCTTCCCGCTGTATTGGACGGTGACCACGTCGATCAAGCCCACGCCGCATCTCTATCGTTTCCCGCCCGACTGGATCCCACGGGCGGTGCGCTTGCAGAACTATGTGGACATGATCAACGAAGTGCCTTATACCCGCTGGATGCTCAACACCGCCTGGGTGACGGTGTTGGCCACGTTGGGCACGGTGATCAGTTGTTGCGTGGTCGGGTACGCCTTTGCGCGCTTTGATTTCCCCGGGCGCGATGTGCTGTTTCTGGTCACGCTCAGCACGATGATGTTCCCGGCGCAGATCACCTTGATCCCCACCTTTGTCCTCTTTCATAAGCTGGGCTGGATCAACACCTTCAAGCCGCTGACCGTCCCGGCCTGGTTTGGGGGCGGGGCGTTTAACATCTTTCTCATGCGTCAATTTATCCGCTCCTTGCCCCGCGATCTGGACGAGTCGGCCGAGATCGACGGCGCCAACCCTTTGCGCATATTGGTGAACGTCTTGTTGCCCCTTTGCAAGCCGGCCCTGGCCACCGTCGCGGTGATTTCCTTTATCGGCCATTGGAACGACTTTATAGGCCCGTTGATTTACCTACAAGACAAGCGCAAGTTCACGCTGGCCGTGGGGCTCAACTATTTCAAAACGGACGTGGCCGCCGGGGCCGCGCCTATGGACAATTTTATGATGGCTGCTGTCTCCCTATCCGCATTACCTTGTATCTTGCTCTTTTTCTTTGCGCAGAGCTATTTTGTTCAGGGAGTGGTGATGTCGGGCATCAAGGGCTGAGGCAAGCGCATGGCTCATACGAGGAGGTGTTGCTGGAGAAGACATCGGTGTCCGTTTGGCTGGGTAGGGATTATTCCGTTTAGGAGGAGGCAAGCATGTCAGGGATGACGTTTTCTCGAAGGGTGTTTTTGACCAGGGCAGCGGCCCTGGCGGGGGTGGCGTTGTTGCTCCCGGCGGTCGCCAGTTGCGCGCCCAAAGCCACGCCGGCCCCGGCGCAGCCGGCGCCCACGCAACCGGTGAGCAAGCCCGAGGCGCAAAAACCGGCGCCCCCCGAACTGGTGACCTTGCGTTATCTTGCCTATCAAGGGCGT
>JACIWY010000188.1 GCA_014360745.1 Chloroflexota bacterium | reverse complement strand
TCTCTTTGGCCGCGAACCCTAGAGCCACCGCCGCGGCGGTGAGGTATAGATATTTGGCCTAGGGGCGCTCCAGGTAGTTGAGCAGGGCGATGAACAGGATCATATTGGCCAATACGGCGCCTTGATCGTGGCGGATAAAGCGCGAACGATGCATCAAGACCGGCGACACGGCCATGAGCAGCGTCACCGCCAACACCCCGCGCTTGCCCAGCCAGCGTTGCAAGAAAAAGGGCGCGATGGTGATACCGATGCCCATCAAGGTAGCCGCCAGGCGCGCCGTCACGTCGTTATGGCCCAGCAAGACAAAGACCAGCGCCGTGAGGTGATAGAGCAAGGGGCCATGATAGACCGGATTGTGGATGTACCCCTGTCCCGTGGCCAGCTTCCAGGATTCCCAGGCGTGGATGCTCTCATCGTGGCTATAGGCCCGCGTGCCGGGCGACCATAACCGCGTCAGGACGATGAACAGAACAAGCGCCGCATAGAGCACGCCGAACCAAGTGAGGCGCGTGTGGGGCCAAATGGGCCGATCGAGCCAACCGGTCTCGCTTCGTTCGATAACTTGATCCTTCATAAAAGCTCCCTCGAAAATAGCGATGGATAGAACACAGATTAAAGAGAGAGAAAATCCGCCCCGTCTATGAAAATCTGTGTTCCAATAACCTTTTCACGCTTTCTGGCATCCTCTGGACATGAGGGCTACTCGGCGGAGGACAACCGAACCCATATCTCAAACTCTTCCGCTATTTCGTGGCCGACGGGGTCGCGGTAAAAGAGCCAGCGCAAGCGCTCCCGTGGCGAAAGCCGCTGAGCAGCCCATCCTTCTCGCAGCCGGAACCTCTGGCCTACATATCCAGGTGGCGGCTTGTCTTCTTCGCGCGCCGGGGCGATCAGGGCGGTTTGGCCCGTCGCCAATGGCAAACCCGGTATCGCCTCCACCGTCCAAAAATCGCGCAGATACCAACCTATCCAGGGGTCCAAATCCTCCACATAGGCGACATCGAGGGCGTGCGGATCGCCGGCGCGGCGGCTGGAGTAGGTGATGATCCATTCGCGAAAAGCGCTCATCTGCTGCGATGTGGGCCATTGCGCCAGGGGCTCGCGCGCATCGCGGGCCGTCTGATAGGCCACCGCCGTCGTGGCCCGTACGGTGAGCACCCCAAAGGCCGCACCTAGGACGATCGTGGCCACGAGCAGGGCCGGCTGTACGCCCCGCCAATACCAATAGGCGGCCCAGGCGATGATGAGCAGCCCCCAGGCGACGCGGGCGTAGGTCAGGGCGTCGCTTTGGCCGGTGTGCGTATAGGTGGCCACCTTTAAAAAGCCGAACGCAGACACCGCCAGGGCTACCGCAACGGCTGCCCATTCATAAGGCGTCGCGCCTATCGAGAGCTCTTGGCACAACGTCTGGGCGCCGAGAGCTGCCAACAATACCAACGGGAGCAGTGCATCCACGCTCCACATGGGCGTGCGATGCCCGCCCAAGATGCTCGTCGCCAGGGCAACCAGCAACCAGATGCCGAAAAAAGCGGTCAAATCGTCCTTGCGCCTCAGCCCCTGAACGGCGCCGATCAACGCCAGGACGAGGGTCAGCGATTCGTAGGTCACCAATATTCGCGGCACGGCAGTCGCCGGTAGGTCGCTCGTTGAGAACAGATCTCGGACCCACCAGCCGGCCAGGTCGGCGCTGGCACCTATGCCTCCCAGGTTAAAGCCAAGCGCGCTGGCGATGGCCAGGAAGGTGCCTACTAGCAGGAGCCCATGGCGCCGCGTGATCGCGGTATAGAGCGGCGGTTGGCCCGTTCTCCCCAGCTTGTTTTGGCCCCGTCTCGCCGCCAGGAGTTGCCCTCCTCCAAAGAGAGTGGCAGCCACGAGCAGGGTATAGATGCCCGGACCGGAGGCCAAGCCCAGCGCGAGCGCCACCGCCCCCAGGGTGAGAAATCGCTCCTCGCGGGTCGCGACGTAGCGCAGCCCCGCGGCGAGAAGCAACAAGCTGCTGCCGGTGGCCAGGATCGGCGTAGCCGCCGTGCGTGAAAAGAATACCCAGGTCGGCGCCAAGGTCAACAAAGCTGCCGCGGCCAGGGCCCCATGGCGCCCCACTCTCTCTCGCAAGGCATACAGGCTCAACGGTAGAAGCGCCCCTACCAGGGCGGGCAAGAGGCGCACCGCGGCATCCGTGGCCTGCAGGAGGGCGAAGCAAAAAAGGTTGGCGCCGTATAGTAGCGGCGAATAGTATTCCGGCCGCCATGTCGAACCCTGGAGCGTGCGCCAGGCCGCCAACGCCGTCTCGGCCTCTTCCTCCAACAGCGGCCAGCGGCCGAGGGCGGCGAGCCGCACCGCCAGGCCCACGGCCACCATCAACCCGTAGAGGGCCCTCTCTCTCGTCAGCCAGAGAGGAACGCTCAGCTCTCGTGTCGTCTGCCCTTGCCTTTCGTCCGTTGGCCATGTTTGTTCCATAACCTGACGCGCTCGATCCTTTCTACAAGATCTCTGTCTATTGGGCCGGAGAGGTGAACCCATAGAGCGTCACGCTGCCCTGTTCAAAGACGCGCTCCATGAGACGATCGAATTTTTGTACGACGGCGGGGCTGACGGCATATTTTTGCCGCTCAAGCCGCCCTAAATAGACATAGTCGATGCCATAGCTCTTGAGCAGGCGGCGGGTCGCCTCGACGTCGGGGCTTTGGTAGATTTGTTGGATGTCCGGCTCACGTTGCCCAGGGATATCGTAATTGCCTCGCCATTGTAGCTCATGGCCGCCCCAACCCAACAAGGTGGGGATGCCGGTATGGGCCGACACCCAGTTATACTCCGAATAAGAGCCCCCCGGCGCCTCGAGCATCACCGCGTCGAGAGGGGCGTGCTCACGCAACCACTGCACGGCGGCATAATCGTCGGGGCGCCATTGGGCGATGTAGCGCGTGCCGTCCAACGTCGGCGAGGTGGAGAACCCTTCGGTTTTGGCCGCGATGGCGGCTACGGTATAACTCAGCCCGGCGGCGAGCAACAGGCCCCCGACCAGCGACCAAAGCGCCAGCCCGGCCCTGGCGCCCAAGCCGCCTGTTCGCAACCGTTCGACGACCTGATAGCTGCCATAGGCTGCTGCTATGCCTAGCAGCACCCAGGCTTGATAGTAGAACTTGAACACGGTGTTCATGCGTGTGCCAAAGGTGTCGCGCAAAAAGACGAATTCGACGCTGCCGGTGAGCAACAAGCCGACCACAACCGACAAGAGGGCCAAGGCGCTGCTCGGCGGGAGCCAGGGGCGCCCTTCTTCTTCGCGCCGTGCCGTGCCCCAAACCAACAAAGCCAGCGCCGCTCCGGCCCAAAAGAAGGCCAGCGCGGCCGTCCACCAACCCTGCGCCCCCGAAAAGAGCGTCAAAAAAACGGTAGCCGCCGCGATGAGCTGGGCCGGGAAGGGAACGCGGCGCTCCCTACGCAGCCCCTCGGCCGCCGAAACCACCACCAAGCTGGCCGCCCCCCAGAGGGGGATGCCCATCATAATCAGGTATTGGTGCAGGCGCGTCTTGATCGGCCCCACCATTCCCAGCCCCCCGGCCTGCGAGCGAAAGCCGAGGTAGAAGGGAAGGTAGAACACCAGCCCGGCCACGAGCAGCAGGATGCCGGTCAGGAGCACATCGGCCAGCCAATCGAGGCCGATGGGCCGGCGCGCCTGATTCCAGATGGCGTAGGCCAGCACAAAGATGCCCAGGTAGATGGGATAATCCCAGGTGTTCATAAACCCGAAACTACCCAACAAGAGCGCCCAAAGCGCCCAATCCCAGGGCGAGCCGGGCCATAGCTCCTGGAGCCCCTTCCACAGACGCCCTGACCATCCCCTGGCCTTTTCATCGCCGGCCCGCTCTGTCCTGGCCTTGGGGGAACGAGGCGACACCTGCCAGAGCAGCAGATTCAACGCCAACGCCAGGGCCAGAAATACCACGGGCAGGGCCAGCACATGAGGATGGTTATCGCCCAGCAGAAAGGAGAAAAAAGGGAATTCGTCGATGACCTCCAGCGACTGCCCGGCGAGGTCGCGGTCGTGAATGACCCGTGAGGCTCGCCACCACCACCACATGTCATCGGGATACCAATGGGCGCTGGGTGGGGTCACTGCCAGGTTCTTGATGTCCAGCCAGCGAAACAGCGCCTCGGAGCCCAGGCCACGGGCGCGCAACAGCTCAAAAACGCCTTCCAAATTGCCGATGAGCGCCACCAGGGTCGCGCCGAGCAGGCCACTGAGAATGCCGGGCCAAGTGGCCACCTTGTCGCCGAACGCCTTGATCGCCTCTCGCCGCTCGGCCGTGGCACGCACCATGTTGCTCACCAGGCTAAAAGCGCCGTTCGCCGTCAAGGCAAAGAGCGTTACCCCTACCAGATTAAAGGTCACGTCGCTGGGCAGCCCTGACAAGCGGGTCAGCATGGCCGAGATCACATAGCCCAGGTAGTAATAACTGATCGAATATCCCGCCAACCAGGGATCGCGTGGCGGAAAGGCGCGGCTGCGCAGGATGGCGTTGATAAAGCCAAACTCCATCGGCTTTTCGGTGGCGGCGATATCCGGGTTATAGGCGCGAAACAGCGCAAAACCGACCAGCGAGAGGGCAAAGACCAACTCGGTGGCCCAAATAATCGGCCGGTTACGGCGCAGGGAGGCGAGCATCTCCTGCCCCTCTTGGAGCCAGAGATAAACCGAGATGGCGCCGATGAGCAGCCACACCAAAAGAATGTTGGGTGTCGTATTGCGCAACACCCCCAGGCTAACCAGCAGCCAAAAAAGGTAGCCGCTTAATAGCAGCCCGACCTGTCGGGCCAAACCTACGCCGCGGTCGGGTAGAAAGCGCAATAGCTTGAGGGTGATGGGCAAAGCCAGCAGGCCGGTCGCCTGCAAGACCAACCACCAAACCAAAACGGCCATCCTCAGTATGCGTCCTTCCTCGTCATCTCCACGCCGTTCGATACACGGCGGTTTTTTCGTTGTGATAAACCAGCTCCAGACGGCCTGCCCGGGCCAACTCCTCGAATTTGGCCAGGCCGGGCCCGTCGTAGAGATAACGTTCCAGCTGACCTATATAGATGTAACGCACGCGATAGCGATCGAGCAACGCCAAGAGCTCGGCTTCATCCTGAGTGACGTAAATCGCCTCGGCATGTCGCTCGCGCGGGCCCACTTGATCCCAGGGGCGCTGTTCGCGTTCGTGCGCGCCGACGATCGTGGGCAACCCCGTATAGGAGGAAATGCGCAGCCCGCCCTCGCGATAAAAGCCGATCGCCGCCTCGGCGAGCACCGGCGTGCCCGGCACGTGTTCCCAGAACCACTCCAACGCTTGCCGATCGTACCACAACTCGATGGGATGTTCCGCATCCGGCCAATAGTAGACGCCGGTGTACATATAAGCGGTTCCGTCGAGCGTGCCCAACGGCGGGTTGACGCCGGGAAAGCGCTCCGTGACGCGCGCAGGAATGGCCGCGACAGTATAGACCAGCGAGGCCGCTAGCAACCCGGCCAGCCCTGCCCGCCAGATGAAGCGCAACGCCCCCGCTCCGCGCCCGATATGCCGCCACAAGCCCGGCATCGTGCTGCCCAGGCTTAGGCCCAAGAGCACCCAGGCCTGGATATAGAATTTGAACAGGGTGTTCATGCGACGCCATTCGGAGCCGTCCAAAAAGTCCTTCATATAGATAATCTCGACGCCGCCAAGAATACCCAGAGCGACGAAAAGCATCAAACGCCGCAGGAATTGCGCCGGCCGGCCCAAGCCCCACAGGGCCGATACCCCGGCGCCGATCCACAGGGGGAGCAACAGAGCCAGGACATGGTCCCCCCGATGGGCCAGCAGCGCGGCCCCGCCTAGCGATCCGGCCAAAAACAACACGCCCAGCGGCCCCCACAAGGCTTTGGCGCCCACCAGCCCCCGTAGACGACGCCAAGAGCGAACCCAGCCCCATCGGGCGGCCATGCGGCTCAATCGCCGCCATCGTCCGCTGCAGGCCAGATCATACAAGATCGTTCCCACAGCCACAAAAAGGAAAAAGCCCCAAATGACGAGAAAGGGCGCCAACGTTGTGCGTTCCACCGGAGGCACCAGGGTGATGCCCACATACTGCGCTTGATAGTGCTTGTAAAAGGGGCCGTACAACAGCAGCGAGCCCAGCGAGAGCAGAAGGACACCGAGGCCGCCAGCCAACAGGCCGCGCCGCCCGGCGAGGCGATGCCCGCGATAGAGCGACGCGCAGGCCGCCAGGCCCCAGTAGGTCGGCAGGTCCCAGGTGTTAGTCACCCCCAGGGCGCCGATGCCCACGGCCAGGAGCAGGTAGCGCGCCGCCAAACGCGCCAGGTCTTGGCGTTGGTCGAGTATCAGTGCCAGGCACAGCCCCACTACCAAGAGGGTCAAGGGGATAGCGATCATGTGTGGGTGCAGGTCGGCAAAGAGAAAGCTGAAAAAGGGGAACTCGTTGATCGTATAGGGCACCACGCGCGTCGCTCGATACCAGTAATCGAAGGGGGGCAGCGAGGCTTGTCTTGTGACCCAGCGCCACAGGCCAAGGGGAAGGCGGGCCACGTCCTGGGCGCTTACCGTCGCATTGGCGAACGCGGCCCCTCCCGCTCTGGCCAGGCGTTCTAGCATCTGTAACGCGCCCGACAGGTTGCCCATGACGGCGACGAACACCACCGCCGCCAACCCGGCCCAACGCGCCATCGCCGTTCCGCCCTTGTCGTGAGGGCCACGGCGCTCGGCCCTCCGGGCCAGCTCGTATCCCAGGGCAAAGGTATGCGCGACGGTGAGGGCAAAGAAGGTGGGCACGGCCAGGTTAAAGCCCACCTCCGGACGGATGCCCGTTAATGTGAGCAGGACACCGGCGATGAAC
>JACIWY010000187.1 GCA_014360745.1 Chloroflexota bacterium | reverse complement strand
TCCGAAGCCTCCGGCGGCTTTACCCGTCGTGGCGAGTTAGGGACGATCCAGGACCTCTATAAAACCTTGTCCACCTACTTCTGATCCCATGCAACTGGCAAGGAATGAGGGCGAATCGATGACACCACGCAGCGGAGATGAGTTGCGGGCGCGCGCAGGCAAGGCCATCCTGGCCTATGCCGTTTTTCGCCTTGAGGGTGCGCTGACCATCAGCTTGACCATCTTGTTGGCCTTCTTTTTGCCGCAGCCCTTTCCTTGGTGGCACTGGTGGTACTGGTTGATCCTGGGGGGGATCGCCGAGGTCCTGATCATCTATACCAGCATCACCGACGAGCGCACGGCACAACAAGTCGTGGCCGATATGCTGCGCGTGCACTATAACCCGCGCGAGATCGAAATCCCGGCCTATCGAGAAAAGGTCGAGCGCGCGTTGCAATACCGCGACCGGCTGCAACGTCTGGTGGCCACGGCGCCGCCCGGGGTCTTGCAGGATCATCTGCGCGACACGTTAGCGGGCCTGGCCGATTGGATCGAGAATATCTATGTGGTGGCCAAGCGTTTGGACGCCTACGCCCGTGACGAATTGCTGCGACGAGATCGTGACCAGGTGCCAGCTGGCATCGCCTCGTTGCGCAAGGCACTGGCGCAGGAGACCGAGCCCAGCCTGCGTCAGCAAATCCAGGCCACGTTGGAGGCCAAAGAGGTACAGCTAGCCAACTTGAACGCCCTGGCCAACAGCATGGAAGAGGCCGAGCTTCGCCTAGAGGCCACCTTGACAGCGCTGGGCACGGTTTATTCGCAGATACAGCTTCTAAGTGTGCGCCGGCTGGGAGGAAGCGCGGCCCAACGTTTATCCACCGATATTCGCGAGCAAGTGCAACGGTTGGCGGATATCTTGGCCGTTATGGATCAAGTCTATGGCAAGTTGTAGAGCAAACCCCAGTGGGGAAGCGCGGGCGTCCTGCCCGTGTCCCTTTTAGACCTGCGGCACAGCCATGAGCAGGAGGTATGTGAACTCCATGGTTCGCTTTCGCACCCTCAACCTGGCGGCTGTCATAGTGGTCGCCATATTATTGCTTATATCGTGCCAAACGGCGCGGCCTACCCGAGGCGAGGTCATCGTCTATGTGGCCGCGCCCCTTTCCGGCTGGCAGGCCAACGGCGGGCAAACGGTCGTCGGCGGCACACGGCTGGCCGCTGAGGAGATCAACCGACGCGGCGGCCTGCTGGGATACCGCGTTCAAATCATGCCTGTTGATGACGAGGCGGATTCCGAAGTGGCCGTGGAGGTGGCACGCGAGATCGCTGACGCCGTGGTTCGGGAGGACAAGCTCGTGTTGGGCGTCATCGGCCACTATAACAGCGGCCAGACGGCGGCTGCGCTCGAGATTTATCGAGATCTGCCGGTGGTGGTCGTCACCCCTACGGCCAGCGATCCGGCGCTCACCCGCGCCGGCTATCGGCGTTTTTTCCGCGTAAACGCCACCGACGCAGCGCAGGGCCCCTACGACGCCGATTTCTTGATCAACAAGTTGGGAGCGCAGCGCATCGTCGTCGTTTACGCCGAGAACGACTATGGGCGGGGATTGAAGGAGGAAATGATCAAAGCCTTGGAACGTTTGGGGCATCCCGCCGTTGATGTGATAGGCATCCAGGAAGCAGCCAACACTTATGCGGAGGCGGTGGCGCGCATCGCTCGTGCCAACCCAGACGCCGTCTTTTTGGCCGGCTACGAGACGGAGGGATACGTCCTCTTGCCGGAGCTGCGCGAGGCCGGGATCGAGGCCACGTTCATGGCCAGTGACGGCTGTTTCCTTTACGATTTTGTCGATGGCTCGGGGCAATGGGCCGAGGGGGTCTATGTCAGCGGAATCACCCCCGACCCCAAGGCGGTGGCCGATGAGGACTGGTGGCGCGCCTACCAACAACTGGAGAATCGCAATCCCGGCACCTATAGCGTCGCCGGCTATGCAGCCATGACGGTGTTAGCCGAGGGGGTGCGCGCTGCTAACAGCTTTGACGCAGAGGCCATCAGCGCTGCCCTGCGCAGGATCAAGCTCTCCACCCTGGTCGGCTCCTTTACCTACGACGACAAGGGCGATATGAGCGCTCAGAACATCTATATCTTTCAGGTGCGCAACGGCGAATTCGTCCAGGTGCAGCCGTAGCGAGCCAGCCTCGAGCACATGGGTTCGCCTGCTTATAAGCCGAGAGAGGCATGGTGTTGGTGCGGCGTCAACAAAGCTCCTGCATCCGGCGCGGGCGAATCATCAACGCAATCGGCGGGCGAAGGATCGGCCGATCCACCGACGCAGGCAGGATCTGCCAGCGGAAAGTGTAGGATAAAGGTGGCCCCCGTCCCCGGCGCGCTCTGGGCCGAGATCTGCCCTCCATAGCGTTGCACGATGTCATGACAAATCGTTAGCCCCAAACCGGTGCCCTTGCCCGCTTCCTTGGTGGTAAAAAAGGGCTCAAAGAGATGCTCTAGCGCTTCCGCCGAGAGCCCCGGGCCACTATCGCCGAAAGTCAGCGAGACTTGGTCCCGGCATAGACGGGAGGTGATGCGCAACAGCCTTGGGTATGGCGATGCCTTCATCGCATCCAGAGCGTTGTCGATCAAGTTAATAAATGCCTCTTGGAGCCTATCCGGATCGGCCCACACCGGCAAGGGGCTGGGGGCAAGGTCTTTGTACACCGACACGTCTTGATCATCGAGCTGATAGGCCAGCATGTCCAACGCCCGATCCACGACCTGGTTCACGTCCACCATCTGCGCGCGATCGTCGCCGCGACGCGCCAGCGTCAACAAACGGCGCCATTCCTGAGCGGCTTGTTGCGCTTGGCTGTGTATCTTGAGCAGCGTCGACCGAGCATCCTCGTCGAGGCCGGGCATCATCTGTAACAACTGGGCATAACCGACGACGATGGTCAGCGAATTCTTGAGGCCATGGGCCACGCCGGCGGCCCAACGCCCAATCGCCGCCTGCCGCCCCAATTCTAGACGTTCTTTTTCCAAGACGCGCAGGAGGGCGCGCTTTTCGTCGAGCTCTTGCCGCGCGCGCATGCGCTCTATAGCGGCCCCTACCTGGGCCGCAAGCGCCTTTAACCAACACAAGTCGTCGCGATGCAAGCGTTTGGGCGCGCTAAAGGAGAGCACCATGGCTCCCACCGGGCGACGACCATGCAGGATGGGCACGATAAGCCCGCTATGGAGGACGCTTTTCGCTTTTTGCGGAAACCAGGCTTTGGCGCTGCCCCGATCGATGCCGATCACCCGATTTGCCCGTATGCTGCGTTCGATCAAGGCAGAGCTTGCTTTCGTCGTTTCAGGCCCTTTTGGCCGCCGTAGACAAACGAGCTGTGCCGATGTGGCCCCGCCTCGCTCATCTTTTATATACAAGGCGCACTCGACAGCCTCGCTCCATACGACCAGAGGCGCCCGTGCGCACAAACGGAACAGGCGCTCCCCCCCACCATCGACATCCGCGCTGCCGATAGCCAAACAGATTCTCTCGAGGGAACGCCGCTTGCGACGCTCCTGACGAGCCCGGATGGCATCATCCGCAGGTGAAAGAGGTGATCCGGCACCGCTCACGAGTTCTTGGTTGTTCATCACGGTTTTTTCTCGTTTTCTTGGCTTGTGCCGCTCTCCGACCGGTTTCATGCTTCTTCTTCCTCGCCACCGCGTTGTCTCATTAACTGAAGACGAACACGCAAGGCCTGAGATACTGCTTCAAAGAGACAAAAAGAGCGGATATGTACAAAAAGGTACAGTTGTTAGTTGCAAAGCGCCTCCTGCTATTCTATCACCTCAAGCGCTGGGGGATGCTCCATGCCAACTTGAAGCGTCCGTCGAGCTGAGCCCGGCGATCGGCGCCGGCGCCAAGGCCGATGTATAAAGCACCAAATCCATGGTCAAAACATGGCGATCTTTTTTTTCGGCGATAGAGAGGTTGCGCAAAACAAAGGCCTGATGATCGACGCGATCATGGACCAAGCCGACAAAATACAACAAATCGCTTACGCCGCCATAGGCCTCCAATCGAAAGGTCTCGACATCGTAAAGGGTGTCCACGCCCTTTTTAGGCCCTGGCTGATTTTCCATCTGGACGATCGTCACATGGCACAGATCGGCGCACTGGTACACCGTATCCAGAACCTGGGCAGCCATCAGTTTGCTGATAAATAGACCTTGCTGCTCGTCGAGGCGCTTCTCCAACGAGGTCAGCTCGGCTGACAACTTTTCTTTTTGTTCCTGCCAGGAAGCGGCCACAGCGACCAGCTCCTGATGGGCTGCTCGCAGTTGTTCCGTTTTGGCCTGTACCTCCCGAGCTTTGGGCACGATAGTCAACAGAATCAACAAGACCATGGCGCTGCCCAGCCAGGCTATCGCTATAATAGGCAACAACCGCTGCAACATCTCGGGATTTATCAGGTTCTTGGGCCAAGATGTCTTGGGCATCAGGAAGCCTCGGACAAAGTAAGGGCGATGATAAACTCCACCGAACGGACCAAATTCTGCTCCTGTGGCGTAGGCGACGGCGTTGCGGCGCGCATGCCGCTCTGGGGCCACGCTGAGACGCCCCCGTCGCCTCCAAGCCTCTCTCGCAAGAGCACCTTTGCGCCGGAATCGCCTCTAGAACCATCCGCCGACAAGGGCTCCGCGGGCTTGGTGGTCGGGGACGGAGTCGGCGAACCGATACCACCAGGCGCTGGCGTTGCCCCTGCCAGAAGAGAGAGCGGGCCGGGAACCACGCTCGGCGTAGGCTCGGCTTCCAATAGGTTAACCGTCAACAAGTAGGTTTGATCCTGACCATAAGCGCCACGGTTGGAGACGATGACCACCGCCGGCTGATCCTGATCGCCGGAATGTCGGAGCAACACCTCCGATTCCAAAGTGCCGGGGGCGCGATCGTCATTCATGTACACGCGATCGCCGAGCTGCACCGTGAGCACAGTGTCCACCTCTGGGCCCAGATTCTGAGTGGCAATACGATAAGATCGGCCAGCTTTGGCCGTAAAAGTGACCATATCGATATCATAGTAAGGAAAGAAGGTGCGCTCCTGAGGCGTGCCTACCGCCAAGTTCACCGGCTGGACATCGTCCACTTCATAGGGGTCACGAGCTTCCGTCGTGCGTCTGGCTAAAGGGGTCCATTTGGGCATGACGCTGAGCATCGGGGCCAAGCTCTCAGCAGATGGCTCAAAGGGTTCGTTCAGCACCTTGAGCGAACGCACCGTAACCTGCTGGAACAGCTTGCTCATCTCCAACCGGCGCACATAGATCATCACGGCAGCCTCGTCTATGGCACGCCCTTTGAGCGTCAAAAGCGCCCCCTCTTGGACGAACGAATCCAGCGCCAAGCGCGATCGGTCGTACTGGGCAATGAGCGTCATGACATCGTTCCAGGGCACATGGTCGCTCAAAAGTTTGTCGATCTGTTCGACCTCGCCTAGGGAGGCTCGCGCCTGGGCGACGGATGTCTGTAGGGCGAGAACCTGGCTATCGGGCAGCGCGGCGACGGTCGCCGTCTTGGCGACCGCTTCCAACCCTTTATCCAGCGCGCCGAGATCTCGTTGCAAAAGCCCCATCAACACCAATAAAGGGACAAAGAGCAAAAGTGCCCCCAACGTGATGAGCACCCTAGGGAGCCTTGGCGCCAGGGAGGCCGTCTGCCCTCCGCCGGGCTGCTTGCGGCGCGCGAATGCAAGATCGAGCATACAATTCAGCTCCCGATTTCCTCACGTACCATGCGCATCAACCCTTCTCTCACTCTCTCGGCATGTGCCTTGAGCTCTTGGATATCCACAGGCTCCAGATCCACGAGCAGGGCGGTCATATAGCTCAACTCGGCATCCTCTTCGGCGAAAAGATCGGCGAGGATGCTCTGGATGGCGCCGTCCTCCTCTTGTTCGGGCTCCTGCTCGGTTTCGCCATTGCCGGCCGGCGCGCCGGGCGCGGGGCTTCCGGTGGGCGCGGCCTGTGGCTGGGCATTGTTCCCTGTTGCAGCGCCAGCTTGCGCCGTGGCGGCCGGCTGCACGACCGGCGCGCCGGGCGCAGGGCTGCCGGTGGGCGTGGCCTGTGGCTGGGCATTGTTCCCTGTTGCAGCGCCAGCTTGCGCCGTGGCGGCCGGCTGCACGACCGGCGCAGTAGCGGTAGCCGCCCCAGGGCTCTGTGCGGTGGCTCCAGGCACGCCGGGCGCCGGACTGGGCGCAGCGGCCGGCTGCCCCACCGCCTGTTGGGGAGCCTGCACATCGGCCGGCGCGCCGCTCGCCTGGGCAGATTTCGCCGCAACCTCGCTTGTCCCTGCCGTAACTTGTGTGGCTCCACCGGGCGCCCCGGCTTGCCGAGCTACCGGGGCTTCCCCCCCTTCACCCGTTTGGCTCATAGCACGGGCAATCGCCGTCGGCGCAGCGGGGCCCCCCTTCTCCAACGGCATTTCCGACACGGCGGGCGCCTGGGCAGGGCTTTCATAGGGCCAGCCGGACGGGACCAGCCACAACAAGAGCCCCGCAAGGAGAAAGGTCAACGCGACCGACAGCGCTAACACCAAGCCGGGTTGGCGCGGTAGGGCGCGCAAGGGGACGACCTCTTTCGGCAAGGCCAGGTCGTTACGCAGGGCAGCCAGCTCGGCTTGGGTGCGCGGATCTTTCATTCTCTCTTCCAACGAGAGCAGGTGCTCCGAAGCGTGTTTGGGCGAGATGGCGGCCACCGACCGGCGCGCCCAAGACAAATCGCCATGTCGCGCATAGCTACGAGCCACGCTGATCAGCAGGGCATCGCGCGTAGTGGGCAACAATGGCTGAGGGACGGCCGGTATCGGCCTAGGGGAGAGCCAGACCAACGTCAATCCCCACAGCAACAACAGCACGCCTATCAACGCGATCGTGCGCCGATC
>JACIWY010000186.1 GCA_014360745.1 Chloroflexota bacterium | reverse complement strand
AGCGTACATGATGTCGACGATGCGCATCATGATATTATCCACCCTGCCACCGTAATAACCCGAGATAGAACCATAAACGAGCCCGATCACCAAGGCCGTAAGGGCGCCCATAAATCCTACCGGCAAAGAGACGCGCGCGCCGTAAATGACGCGGCTCAACAGGTCGCGGCCCAAATAATCGGCGCCCAACAAAAACTTGTCGCCGATCTTGGCGTAGCTGGCCATGTTGCCGGGCAGCACCCGCGTGATCCAATAGGGCACCATATAGTTGTCGTGGGAATCCCCCTGCGCATAATGGTAGGGCGCGAGAGAATCCGCAAAAATAGCCATCAAGATCAATAAAATGACGATAATGCCACCGGCTACCGCAGCACGGTTGCGCAGCAACCGTCGGAAAGCGTCTACCCACAAGTTGGTGACCCGTTGTTGGCCCTTGGCCAAAGCGGGCGCTTTTAGGGTGGGCGTGGCCGTCTTGGTTTGTGTGGTCATACGCATCGTACGGCAGAGACGCCGCCTCCTACATTAATCATAGCGAATTCGCGGATCGAGAAAGGCATAGGTGATATCCACGGCTAGGTTGGCCAACACCAAAACCACGGCATAGAGCAAGATCGTCCCCATCACCACGGGGTAATCGCGGTTGGTGATGCTGGTGATAAAATATTTGCCCATCCCGGGGATGGCAAAGAATTGCTCCACCACCAAGGTGCCGGTGGTCAACGCAGCAAACATGGGGCCCAAGATGGTGGCGACGGGGATAAAGGCGTTCTTGAGTGCGTGGCGCACCGTCACCGCCCGCTCGCTGAGCCCCTTGGCCCGTGCGGTGCGGATATAATCTTCGCGAATGACCTGAAGCATGCTGGCGCGGGTCAGGCGGGCGATGATGGCCGAGGAACCTAGGCCCAGCACCACCGACGGCATAATCAGTTGCTTCAAACTGCCCCAGCCAGCGACGGGAAACCAGCGCAACGCCAGGGCAAAGATAAGGATAAAGAGAGGCGCCAACACGACGCTGGGCACCGAGACGCCGAAAATGGCCACGGCCATGCTGATATAATCCCATAACGAGTTCTGCTTCAGAGCAGCCACTACACCCAACGGCACCCCGAGCCCTACGGCAACCACCAGAGCTGCCAGGCCCAACGTCGCCGAGATGGGCAGATGGTCGCGAAAGATGTCGTTCACCGTGCGGCTCCGCGAGGAATAGGAAGGCCCGAACTGGCCCTGAAGCACGCCGGCGAACTTGCCCGATGGATTACGGGTGAGCCCCATATAGTCGGTGTACTGTTTCCACAGGGGCTGGTCGAGGCCGTAGTGGCGATTCAGGTTGGCCACGATCTCGGCGGGCAACGCATGCTCACGATCAAAGGGGCCGCCGGGCACCGCATGAGACAGCGCAAAAGTAACCACCGAGATCACAAAGAGCACGACCAACATCCATAACAGCCGTCGTATGATGTATCTTGCCATTGATCTATACGCCTTATCCTCTCACCGGCCTTTGCCGGCGTCCGAGAAAAAATCGAGGGCGGCAGCCAGGCCGCCATAGTCTCAAGTTACTGATTATAGCAGATTTTATCCCGCAGCCATAATCTGCCAAGTGGATATGAATCGGCTTGAAAACGCTTTGGGTAGAGCCGAGGCGCGGGGCTTTGCCCCACGCTTGCATTTTTGCGCAAGACGCCCTCGCCCCAGTTCCTATCCCTGCATTATCCCCGCATCAATTTCGCTCAAAGCTCACAAAAGAGCGCAGCCACATAGCCCTGGCAGACTATGTGGCTGCGGTTGCAGTGGCCCCTCAGAGGGTTATGGCCGCTCGATGGTCCACTTGTCGATGTGCTCGCCGCCCAACGGCGAGTAGGTGCGCTTCACATACGGCTTGGTGCAGACGACGCGAGTATAGTAGTAGATCGGGATGATGATCGCTTCGTCCACCGTCAAGATCTTTTCTGCTTCAAAGTAGAGCTTTTTGCGCTGCTCCGGATCCGCAGTAGCGGCGGCCTGTTCGGTCACCTCCATAAAACGCTTGGCGGAGGGCGATTCGGGATCCCACTTGGGGTTGTTGGCGCCCTTGGTAGGATGGAACACCTCCAGCACCCAGTTGTTCTGGTCCGGATAGTCGGCGCACCAGCCGAGGCGCCAGATCTGCGGCGCGTCTTCGGTCAGCGTGTCCAGATAGACCTTCCACTCCTGGTTGGCCAGCTTGACCTCGACGCCCAGATTGTCCTTCCAGCTTTGCTGGATGAACTCGGCGATCTTTTGATGGCCTTCGCTGGTGTTGAACATCAGCGTGATCTCGGGCAGGCCTTGGCCGTTGGGATACCCCGCCTCGGCCAACAACGCCTTGGCCTTGGCCGGATCGAAGGTGATGCCCTGGAAGTTGGGATCTTCGGCTACCGAGCCAAAGATGCCCGGGCAGGCGAAGGACTTGGCCGGAATCTGGCCGCCCTTAGTCACGGTGTCGATCAGCTTCTGACGATCGACGGCGTAGGAGAAGGCCTGGCGCACTTTGGCGTTATCAAAGGGCGGCTTGGTCACGTTATAGCCGTAATAGTAGGTGCACAGCTGCGGAGCGATGTACAGCTCTTTGGAAAGCTGTGGATCGGCCTTGACGCGGTCCATGTCGTCCAGCGGCGGAGCCGCAACGTCCAACTCGCCGTTCTCGTACATGGCGAACGCCGTCGAAGCCTCTACTACCATGACCCAGTTGATCTTGCCGATCTGGACGTTCTTGGCGTCATAGTAATAGGGGTTCTTGAGCATGACCATCTTGTTCTCATGCTCCCAGGTGTCCAACATGTAGGGGCCGTTGGTCCAGATGTTGCCCGGCTCGGTCCAGGCCTCGCCATGCTCTTCGATAACCTGTCGAGGCACGGGGCGGTTCACCCACATGCCGGCGATGCCCGGGAAGTAGCCGGCGGGCTGCTCCAGGGTGAACTCGACGGTATAATCGTCGATCGCGCGCACGCCGATGGAGTCGACATCGGTGTTTTCGCCGGTGTTCACCGCTTCGGCGTTCTTGATGATATAGTCGACGTAGGCGTAATCCGACGCCGTTTCGGGGTTGATCGTGCGCTTGACGCCATAAACGACATCATGAGCGGTCACTTTGCCCTTTTTCGTCGCTTTTTTGTTCACCGGATCCCAATGGACCCACTCGATATCCTTGCGCATCTTGAAGGTCCACACCAGGCCATCGGCCGAGACGCTCCACTCGGTGGCCAATTCGGGGATCGTTTCCAGTGTCTTGTCGTCAAAGTCGGTGAGGCCGAGGAACAAGAGTTCATCCACCTGCACCGATGTGGTATCGCTGGCCAACGCCGGATCGGCGGTGGGCGGCTCGGTGCCCAAGTTCAGGTTGATCTCGGGCCCGGTAGCCCCGGTCTTGGCGCACCCGCTGAGCACCATCGCCAGAACCATGACGATGGCGATCAGCCCAAACAAACGCTTCTTGAAAATCATCTTTCCTCCTCTGTTAACTCATCATGTGCATGACGCGACACAATCGGCGCAGAAGATGCCCTCTTGAAACCCCCTCCTTTCCCGCACCTTCTGCTGTGTTGATCCTTGCCCTTGAAGAAGGGGTTGGCCTGAACGGCTCAATCCGACCAACGGCCCGTTGTGTGAACCCCCAGGGGGCTAAGGATCCTCAAGAATTGGAACAGTTGGCCCGATTATATACAAGCCATATGACACGTCAAGGGATATGCCACTCTGCGCCAGCATGTCGTGTCCATGCAGATGACGCAGCAAGGTCGATCAGCGTGGGATGACCAACACCTGGCCGACGAAAACTTGGTTCGGGTCGCTCAAGCCGTTGGCCTGGATCAAAGCGCGCACGCTGACGCCATAACGCCTGGCGATGCTGCTCAGTGTCTCCCCATAGCGCACCCGATGAGTGAGGGGTGGTGCCTGCGTGTTCACGGGCACGGTGAGCAGCGTGCCGGGGATCAACCGGTTGGGGTTCCCCAGCCCCGGATTCTGGGCCAGAATCTCGGCCACCGAGGTGTGGTAGCGTCGTGCGATTTGTGATAGATTCTCCCCGGGCCGCACCAGGTGCTGGGTAAGTTGGGGCGTGGAAGTGACTTGGGGCTCATAGCCCAAGGGAATGACCAACGTTTGCCCCACAAAGATGGCGTTAGGGTTGCGCAGACCGTTCTTGGCCATGATGGCCTCTACAGAAACGCCGAAACGTCGGGCGATGCCGGTCAAGTTGTCTCCCCAAAGCACGGTGTAAGTCACATCCCCCAATGTGGGCTGTGTGGCGGTCGGGCTGAGCGGAACGGGGGTCATCGTCGGGGTGATCTCGATCGTCACCGTCGGCGTGGGGCTAGAGGGGACAAGGGTCAGCGAAGGCGTCGGGGTCGGCGTCCCGGGCAGAGATGTAAACGTCGGCGTCGCCACAGGGCTTACAGTAGGGATAGCAGAGGGTGGCCCCGGCGTGGGCGTTTCGGCCGGCAGGGGATAGGCTTGGGCTACCTGCGTACGCCCTGGCGCGCCCGGGCTCGCGGGGAAAAGATCGGGCGACAGGGTATGTTGACGCGGTGGTTTGGCGCGGACGCACCCCGCCAGGAGAAACAGCGCGAATAAGGCAATCCACCATCCATAACGCCGTCGAGCACTCACGCCGGATGACCTCCTCCTCCACCATGCCGGGCAATAATCGCTACTCGGCGTGCTCACGAATTCTTGCAACGCGCCAGCATCATACCATAGACACGGAACAGCGGTCAAAGCCCTTGTTCGATTTTCCATGCCCCTCTGGTAGTTTGACACCTGAGCATCCGGATTTATAATAATTAGGACACTAACTATTAGGCCCCTAGCTATTCGGAGATCCTATGATGGACAAGGCCCGAGAGCTCGCTGCGTCTATTGTGCATCGCTATCTGCTGCTGAGCCGCTATCAGCATCGTTTTGGGCACTTGCTCCGCAAGCAGTACAACATCACGGGGCAACAACTTGCTGTGCTGCGTTACCTGATGCAAGGTGCGCCGCGCACCGTGAGTGAGATCAGCGAGTTTCTGCTCATCAGCGATGCCACCGCTTCGCCGCTATTAGAACGGATGGAGCGGGACGGGTTTGTCCGTCGCTATCGTAGCAGCGAGGACAATCGCAAGGTGCTGGTGGAGCCCACGATCAAGGGCCAGGAGATCGTGGCTCAGGCACCTATGGGGGCCATCGCCTGTATGCGGGCTCATCTCCCCGAGCTGCCACTGGAGGAGCTGGAACGGATCGACTGGGCGCTCGCGCGCCTGTCGGAGATCGCCCGCGTCGACGAGCGTCTATTACATTGCGAAGGAGACAGTGAATGAGAGCGATCTTGCGCGTCATCGGCTATATGCGCTCCTTCTGGCTGGGTGAGCTCATGGCTTACCTGGCCATGTTGGGCATTAGCGGCATCGACCTGTGGCGCCCGTTGATCTTTCGTCGCGTCATCGACGTCGGCATCAAAGCGGGCGATTCGCAGGTGCTGTTCCAAGCGGTGTTCCTGCTTCTGGGGTTGACGATCCTTCGCGGAGCTTTTCGCTTCGGCGAGGGGTATCTGACCGAGAGGGTCTCTCAGGGCATTGCCTATGTTATGCGCAATCAGATCTATCGCAAGCTCCAAAGCCTGTCCTTCAGTTACCACGATCGCACCCAGACGGGCCAATTGCTCTCTCGGGCCACGAGCGATGTGGAGCGCCTGCAACGCATCACCGGACGAGGTATCCTGCGTCTGGTCGAGGCTTTGGTGCTGCTCGTCGGCACCACGGCCGTTCTGGTGCGCATGCAACCGCTATTGGCCGGCCTTTCCCTGTTGATGATGCCGGTTATCGGCATTTTTATGAAACAGTTCGTGGATCAGATGCACCCGCTATGGCATGAGCGCCAAGATCGGGTCGCCGAGCTGATCTCGCGGTTGGAGCAAAACTTGCAGGGCGTCAGCGTCGTGCGCGGCTTTGCCCAGGAAAAGGCCGAGATCGAGCGTTTCGATCAGGAGAACCGGAACATCTTTGACATCTCGATGACTCTCACCCGCTCCGAATCGTTCCGTATGCCTTTTATCATCCTGCTGGCCAGCTTCAGCACCGTGCTCATCCTATGGCTCGGCGGGCGCATGGTCGTCGCCGGTCAGCTTACCTTGGGAGAGTTGGTGGCCTTTAACACCTATCTCTTGCAGCTCATCAACCCGATCCGCCGCTTGGGCTTTATGATCACCATGCTGGGCGAATCGGGGACATCGGCCGAGCGCGTCTTTGAAATCCTCGACGCCAAATCGGAGGTGGCGGACAAGCCGGGCGCGATCCCGATCGGTGATATCCGTGGCGCCGTCGATTTTGAACACGTCAGCTTTGCTTATATCGGCAACAACCAGGTGCTCACCGACATCACCTTTCACGTTGAGCCGGGGCAGGTGGTGGCCTTGTTGGGGCCCACAGGCTCGGGCAAGAGCACGATCATCAACTTGATCCCGCGTTTCTACGATGTGACCCAGGGCAGCATCAAGATCGACGGCATCGATATACGCGATGTGACGATCGAGTCGTTGCGTAACCAGATCGGCATCGTGCTCCAAGAGACGATGCTCTTTGGCAGCACCATCCGTGAGAATATCACCTTTGGCCGCCCGGAGGCCACCCAGGAAGAGATCGAAGCTGCGGCCAAGGCTGCGGCCGCCCATGATTTCATCGTGCGTTTCCCCAAAGGCTACGACACGCCGGTGGGTGAGCGCGGCGTGACCCTCTCCGGCGGGCAACGCCAGCGGGTGGCCATCGCGCGGGCCTTGCTCCTCAATCCGCGTATCCTGATCCTGGACGATGCTACCTCCAGTGTAGACACCGAGACGGAGCGCGAGATCCAAGAGGCGTTGGAACGGCTCATGGAAGGGCGTACCTCCTTCATCATCGCCCAGCGTGTCTCGACGGTGCGCAACGCCG
>JACIWY010000185.1 GCA_014360745.1 Chloroflexota bacterium | reverse complement strand
CTGGCCCCCTTGTAGGATGCTCGCCGACTCGGTCCATGGCACCAACTCTTGCCACTCTTCGCCCTGGAGCCTATTCACCATATACCAACCATCTCGGCTGATGGCAAAGAGGTACAAATGGCTATCGGTGCCCTCGCGCACGGCGATGCCCATATTGCCGTCATCCGAGCCGGCCACCTGGCGCACGTCGACCTCGACGATCATATCGCTCAACTCACAGGTGCCGGGAACCTGCACCCAGACGGAAGCATCGAATTCGCGGACAAGGATTTGCAATTCGCCGTTCACGACCTCAACCTGATAGTCCGTCCTCGATTCTAGGCCCCATTCAGGGGAGAGTTGCGAAAAGGTCTCGCGGATGACAAGCCCCTGGGGGGTCGGTGTGTTCGTCGGCATCGAGATAGTCGTCGCCATAGGCGCGGGCGTCGGCGGGAAAAGGGCCGAAGGAGAAGCCGCGGTCGCTGTTACAACCACTATAGGCACCGTCGCCGTAGGGAGCGGCGTAGCGGAGAGGATGACCGCTGGCGTAGGGCTAGGGGAAGCCTTGCGCAGCCAAGAGGCTTGATTCATCGAGTTGAACAGGGACGAGATCGCGGCCACCAAGGCGCCCACCGCCGTCAAAAAGGCGGTGACGCCGGTCAGGATCGCCTTGAGGTGCGACTCTGGCTTTGGTGGAGAAGGCGGGGGCGCATTCTGACGCGAAGCCGTCGTCGGTTCTCGCCCCTCACTCTGAGGCTCAGAGGCGGCCGAAGGCGTCGCTTGGCGTTCGGATTTTTGTGCGGCTCGGCCCGTATTCGAGGTTTCGCTCATGGCACCCCTCGCACGTTTTTTCTTCATCGAACACGATAAAAAGATGCTAAAGCACAACATAAAATTGTATAATCGAAATTCGGGCCGGTCAACCTTCAGATGTGCATCTCAAGCTCGCTCGGCCTAGAGATCCAGATGGAGGACATATGGCGATCTCGCCACGAATTGGATGCGCAGGATGATAAAGACCATGTGCGGAATAAACAGAGGATAATAGAATGCCTAGAACGGTCAGGGCAGTCATTGATGAACAGAACAATATTCATGTGCTGGAACCCGTTCAGTTGTCAAGGGCGCGGTGAGCGTTTGTCATCATTTTAGATGAACTGGTAATTGCCATTTCCGAAACAGCACTTTTGAGCGAGCCGGCGCTTGCGGAAGACTGGAATAGGCCGGAGGAGGATGTGGCGTGGTCACATCTACAGCGGGAGGCGTAGTAGTCGTGCCTTTCCGTTTTCTGACTTGGTCTAGGAGCTTAAGCGGAGGGCCAATGTGCAAATCTGTCAAAAAGGTGCCCACCAGCGGCCGGCGGAGTGCCGGCCGCTGATGCTAAGCGTTGGGCCGCCCGGCTAGCGAATACACCCCCGCGCGGCGATCGGCCACACCGCCTCCAACACTCCATTCCGCATCACCCAATACGCATCGTGCAGGTTTATGGTCGTGCAGCCATGGGAAGGGATGAGCTCCACCAGGTCGCCGCGGCGCAACGGCTCGCCGCCCTGGCGTTGCAAAAAGCCGTGCTCCTCGGAGAGTTTGACCAATGTCCACCCCTCAGGATGGAGCACAGGGGGCAGGCCGAATTCGTGGGTCATGGTCTTCATCCCGGCGTCGATGATGGCTACGTCGCCATGGACGCTGATCACGCGGGCCAGGATGGTCAGTGCGCATTCAAAGTCGGCGCCGACGCTCTTGTATTTGGCGTCCATCGTGGCGTAGGAGCCGACTTGAAGCTCGGTAATGCCCGGGATCTCGCCAGTGATGTGATAGGTGCCGGTGCCCGCTGCCGAGACGATCCCCACGGGGATGCCCTTCCGGCGCAAGAGATCAGCCGTGCTCAACAGTTTTTGCATAGCTTCCTCGGCCTTTTGGCGGCGCACCTCCATATCGGGGATCATTACAGCAAAACCCTCATAGCCCATAATTCCCTCGAAGCGCAGGCCCGGCAGGCGCACCATTTGTTGGGCCAGGGCCAATGTCTCTTCCCCCGGGGCTGTACCACAACGGCCCATGCCCACATCGACCTCGATGATCGCGCGCAGCTTGAGCCCCTTGGCCTCGGCGGCATCGGAGAGTTCTTTAGCGTTATCCGCGTCATCCACCGCCACCATGACCTCGCTATAGGCAGCCAGGTTGATCAGCCGAGCGATTTTCTGTGCGCCGAGGATCTGATTGGCGATCAGCAGGTCGCGGATGCCGGCCTGCGCCATCACTTCAGCCTCGCCCAGCTTGGCGCAGGTGATGCCGATGGCCCCGGCGTTCATCTGCATCCAGGCGATGGTCGGGCACTTGTGCGTCTTGCTGTGCGGGCGGGCGCGTACCGGGCGGGCGCGGCAAAAAGCGGCCATCTTTTCGATGTTGCGTTCCAACGCCGCCGCGTCGAGGCAAAGGCAGGGCGTGTCGAGGTCGGATTTAGCCATACCGATGGGGTAGCTACTCATGCTTTCTCCTTGTCCTGACAGGGCCTTCAGGCCATGATCTCGAGTTTTTCCGGATCGATCTTGTACAAGAGAGGCTCGCCCCGAAAGAAGCGGAGCACCTCGGCGATCATGTCGCTCATCAAATCCTGGTAGGCATCGCGCGTCAGACCGGCGACGTGGGGCGTGAGCAGCACGTTATCCAACCGGCGCAGCGGATGATCCACCGGCAACGGTTCCTGATCAAAGACGTCCAACGCGGCCCAGAAACGACCACGAGAGAGCTCCTTTAGGAGCGCCTCCTGATCTACCACCCAGGAGCGCGCGCTGTTGATGAACACGGCGCCATCTTGGACCAGCGCCAACTCGCGCGCACCGAGCAGATGATGGGTCTCTTGGGTAACCGGCAAGTGCACCGAAATGACCTTGCACCCCCGCAGCAATGCATCCAAATCGACCTTTTTCACGCCCAAGCGCGCCACGTCTTCGCTCGATAGATAGGGGTCATATGCCCATACCTCGGCGCCCACAGCGCGAAAAAGCCTGGCGCTCCTTTGCCCCACATAGCCCATGCCCAACAAGCCCACTTTTTTGCCCGCGATCTCGAACAGGTCCATATCGCGGCTTTTGGGCCAGGGCTCGCCCGCCTTGAGTTTGCGGTCGAATTCGTGGGGCCGCCGCAAGCCGATCAGGGCGCATAGCAGGGAATATTCGGCCACCGAATCGGCGATGCGCGCGGCAGCATGGCTGACCGCGATACCTCGCCGGTGCACGGCGTCGGTGACAAAGCCCTTGACACTGCCCGCCGCATAGGCGATGAGCCGCAAGGCATCTGCCTTGGCCAACACCTCTTCGCTGAGCTTGGGCATGCCCCAGCTACCGATGATCGCTTCCACACCGGGCAGACGAGCGGCCAACTCCTCGCCGCTCCAATTCCTTCCCTCCTCGTTCGTAACCACATCGGCAGCAGAGAGCAAGCCGGCCCAGGCCTCGTCGGTGACGATCAGGCCGCGCAATGGTTGCGGAACGGTGACCAGGACCTTGTGTTTGGGCATCCTTTTTCCTCCTAGAGAGCTCCACACGGCGATCCATAGCATAGCACGGCGTGCGGTGGGGGTCAACAGGGCAAAAAGTTGGAGTATGCGCCCGGGGCGCGGGATATCCTCGCCCGCGGGATGCGCTTGCCGTGGTAGATTGCGGGCCCCCTTGGGGCCTATTACAATGTCCCTATCTCGGACGAGGGAATGGCCATGTCCCGTTTCGGGCTATCGGGCAGCGAAGCGCCGTTGTGGTTACAGCGCATCTTGGATCTCGTCTTTCCGCCCTACTGCGTTGCCTGTCGGCGCGTGGGGGCCTGGCTGTGCGCCGATTGTCTGGCCGAGGTGGCGCCGCTGGATCCCTCGCGTTGCCCGACATGTGGCCGAGCCACCCCATGGCCGGGTATCTGCCCGAGCTGTCGCCAGACATCCTCTTATTTAGTGGGCTTGTACGCTCTTTCTGCCCATCGATATCCGCTGCGCGAGGCCGTTCATGCGCTCAAATATCAAGGGGTACGGGTGTTGGCGCCGCTGTTGGGCCGGCTGCTGGCCGAATATTGGCAGCGACAAGGGGCACATGTCGACCTCGCGTTACCTGTCCCATTGCATCCGCGGCGGGAACGGTGGCGTGGCTACAACCAATCATGCTTGTTGGCGGCATGCTTCGCCTCAAACGCCGGCCTGCCTTTGGGCAAGGGCCTGTTGGAACGCACGCGAGAGACCAGGGCCCAGGTGGGGCTCTCGGCGAAGGAACGCTGGGCCAATATGGAGGGCGCTTTCGCCGTGCGTGCCGCATCACAGGCGGCGATAGTCGGCCAACGCGTGCTGCTTATCGATGATGTCTATACCACCGGCGCCACATTGGAGGCCTGCGCCCAAGCATTGCTACACGCCGGGGCGGAGACCGTCCGGGCTCTGACTTTGACCCGTGCGCTCGACGACACCGACGTCGTTCGTAACACCTTTTAACGGCGACGCACTCTCGGCCCCTTGTAGGCCCTCTAACGCCTCTTTGACCGTTAACCAGCCTTCATCGGGAAACAAGCGACCGATCTGGGGTATGCGCAAAGCTTGGATTTCATCTCCCTCGCTGCTTGCGCCGTGCAGCACCTCCGCCGGCCGTCCTTCTCGCTCGATGCGCCCGTTCGCCAGGATGGCTACGCGATCCGCCGCCTCGGCCACCAATTCTACATCGTGGGTCACCAAAAGCACGGCGGTGCCTTCTTCCTGCCAGCTACGCAGCAGGCGCACCAACTCGCGCTTGGCCGCGTAATCCATGCCCCGCGTCGGTTCGTCAAGCAGGAGCAATCGCGGGCGCGTCACCGTAACGGCGCCCAGGGCCACGCGCTGGCGCTGCCCCACGCTGAGGTCGCGGGGATACCTATCGGCCACCGCGGCCAAGCCCAAGCGCTCCAGCAGCGTTTCGAGGGGTATGGGCGGCTCCCTCTCAAGGCCCAGGTTGTAGAGGGTGACCTCGATCTCTGCGCGTACCGCGTCGGCGAAGAGCAGGTCGTCGGGGTTCTGGGGCAAATAGCCGATGCGTTGGCACAGCTCTGCGGTAGTGCGGCCATGGATCGACTCGCCGGCGATCGTGATCCGCCCGCGCTCCGGCTCCAACAAGCCCACCAGGCAGCGCAACAAGGTGGTCTTGCCCGAACCGTTATCGCCCATAAGCGCCAGCAATTCTCCTGGCCAGATGCGCAAGGAAACGCCTCGGAGCACTTGGCGGCCATCATAGGCAAAATGGACGTCCTCGATCTGAAGCCAGGGTGACGCGCTTTGACCGGTTGCGGAAGCAGCGCGAGCTGTAACGCGAGGGGGCTCATCGGCTGCCGGGGCGCTCCGCTTGACCGTGAATCGAGCGACATGCGGCTTGGCCTCTTCTACCGTCAAGGGCAGGGGCCGCCAGTGTAGGGCTTTGGCCAGGGCCACCAGTGGCGGGACCAGCTCCATCTCGGCTAACACCTCGCGCGGCGCTCCGCACAGGGCCGGCCGAGCACGACCCGGCAGATGAATCAATTGGGTCGCATGAGGCAAGATGCGTTCCAGGCGATGTTCGGCCAGCACGATCGTCAGCCCACGATCGCCGTTCAGGCGGATGAGGGCGCGCAATAGCTCCTCAGCGGCTATCGGATCCAGTTGAGAAGTGGGTTCGTCTAACACCAAGATCCGTGGCCGCAAGGCCAGCGCCGCCGCGATGGCCACTCGTTGGCGTTCGCCGCCGGAAAGGGTATCCAACGATCGATCGCGCAACGGAAGCAGGCCGAGCAACGCCAGCACCTCTTCGACGCGATCGCGCATCTCGAGTTGGGGCATGGCCAGATTCTCCAGGGCAAAGGCGATCTCATCCTCCACGCGATCGACGACGAACTGTGCCTCCGGATCCTGAAAGACGAAACCCACATGTTGGCATAGCACCCGCGGTCCCTCGGCGATGGGATCGTGGCCGGCGACCGAAATGCGCCCCCCGATGACACCGCCGGTGAAATGGGGCACCAGCCCGTTGAGGCAGCGCAGCAACGTGGATTTGCCCGACCCGGAAGGGCCGGTGACCAGGGCCAGCTCCCCTTCTTGGATTTCGAGATCGATGTGCTCGAGGACGGGGGCGCCCTCTGGATAGCGAAAAGAAAGGTTATGGAGGGTGATCATGGGCCAGGCTCCTTGCGGGCGCCGTTTTCCTGCCATGAGACGATCACCGGCCCCAGCAAGCCCAAGAGCAACAACCCGAGCCGGGGATCGAAAGAAGGCATCGTCAGCGCCGGATAGGGGGAATAATAGAGCGTCTTGGCCTCGACAAAAGGCAACGGCAAGGCCACCGCCGCCAGCGTGAGCAAACAGCCGAGCGCCACGATCGTGTCGGCCACGCCCCAACGGCGGGTGCGATAGCGGCTACGTGGCGCACGCCGCCCGGCCAACCACAGAGCCACGAGAAGGAGCCCCCCACCCAGGAGCATCGCCAACGCCGCCACCAAACGCTGGGCGCGATAAAAGGTCCACGCCAGCCATCCAGCCAACAGGATCAGCAACCCTAACAGGAGCAAAAGTTGCAAACGTAGGGGATGTGCACGGCTGGCAACCGCGCCATAGCCCCGAGCTACCATCGCCTCGGCCAAGCCCATAGAGCGCTCCAGACCACTTACTAGCAGAGGGATGACGATCGGCAACCAATCGCTCAACCCTTTGAGTCGATGCCCACGCACCGCCTGGGCTTCGCGGATGCGTTGCAGATTGCGCATCGTCTGGGGCACAAAGGTCAGGGCGATGGAGAGCACCACCCCCGTCTCGTGAAACGCCCTCGGCACCAGGCGCACAAGCTCATGCGCCGGGCTCACTTCGTTGAATACGGCAAAGCCGGCAAAGATCAACGTCAGGATAAGCCCGTTTAACAAGCCGTATATCGCGGCCTCTAGCGTGATAACTCCACCGACTAGAGGCAGCCAGGAGGGCA
>JACIWY010000184.1 GCA_014360745.1 Chloroflexota bacterium | reverse complement strand
CCAAGCCCAAGGCTATCGCTTGCTGACAGTCGGCCTCGGGCGCGCCGCGGCAGATAAAGGGCTCGGCCACAAGCTGCATATGGCGGGCCATGTGCTTGAAGGGCTCGATGCCTCGCCCTCCCCCACCGTGGGTCATAAAGAGCACACAAGGCTTGCCCCTGACTGCCAGCCCCGCCTTGTTGGCAATATACATGTCGTCAAACACCTGCTTGATCGTGCCGGCCACATAGCTGGCATAATCGGGGCTGCCGAATGCCACCCCATCGCACGCGGCCAATGCCTTCATATCCACGCGGTTTGCTTCGTTGGTGTTGATCATCTCCACCTCAATATCTCCCGCCTGACGCACACCGCGCGCCACCAATTCGGCGCATTTGGCCGTATTGCCAAATTCCTGCGAATGGTAAATGATCAGCACCTTTTTCATTGTTTTCCTCCACTTGTGTGACATGCAGGATTGCCGACAGTGTAACGCCCGGCGGGGCTCTCGTCAATCATGTCGGGAAAGGCACCTTCGCCCCGGCATTTATGCGGGTTGACGCCTCCACCCGTGCCATTGTAAAAGGAAAGGCAATGCTGCCCAGTGCGATAGCAACGAGGAGGGATGTTCATGGACATTTCACCCCACGATCGCGATATCTTGCGCCGATTGGCCGAGGAATGGGCGACGGCCGCCGCCGATCCTGTTCAGGCGGAGCGCGCCGACCTGTGGCGGCGGCTCAACCGGCTGGAACGGGTCAAGCCGCTTATCTGGATTAACGAGATCCCTTGGCACGAGATGAACGTGAACGAGGAGCTGACCTTGCGCTGTGAAGCGCCTTTTTGTCGCCAGCACGAGCGAACCCTACGGCAGACCCTCTACCAGTGGCGACATATGCCCGGCGATATGACGATCGAGCCGGTTTTCTATTCACCCCTCGTGATCCAAGATACGGGCTTTGGCATCGACGAAGAGGTGGACATCGTCCGCACCGATGAGGCCAGCGACATCGTCAGCCGCCACTTCCACGAGCAGATCGACAGCGAGGCGGATCTGGCCAAGATCAAGATGCCTCGCGTCACCCATGACGCGGAGGCCAGCGAGCGCAACTTCCAGGCCCTCAGCGAGGCGATTGGCGACATCGTGAGGGTGGAAAAGCGGGGCGCTCCCGGCTTTTGGTTCGCCCCGTGGGACGAACTGATCCGTTGGTGGAGCGTGGAAAAGGCGATGATTGACCTGGTGTTGCGCCCTGAGCTGGTGCACGCAGCGATGGAGCGTTTGATCCAGGCCTATTTGACGCGCCTGGATCAATACGAAGCGCAAGGGCTGCTCTCGCTGAACAACAACAATGTGCGCGTCGGGTCGGGCGGCTATGGCTATTCCGACGAGCTGCCGCAGCCCGATTTTGACCCCGCCCACGTGCGCCCCATCGATCTATGGGGCTGTGGCACGGCACAGATCTTTGGCGCGGTGTCGCCAGCTATGCATGAGGAGTTTGCCCTGCAATACGAACGGCGTTGGATGGAACGCTTTGGGCTCAATTATTACGGTTGTTGCGAGCCGCTACATCTCAAGGTCGATATGTTGCGCAGCATCCCGAGGCTGCGCAAGATTTCGATGAGCCCCTGGGCAGATGTGGATATAGCCGTGCGCAACGTGGGCGACGAGTTTGTCTTTTCGCACAAGCCAAACCCGGCGATCTTTGCCGAGGATATCTGGAAACCGGCCAAAGCGCGCCAAATGCTGGTGAACGTGCTGGAGCGCACGCGGGGTTGTTGCGTTGAAGTGATCATGAAGGATATAAGCACCGTGCGTTACCAACCCCAACGTCTGTGGGAGTGGAGCGTCATCGCTCAGGAAGTGACCGCCCAGTATGCTTGAAGACTCGGACGACGTGCGCGGGCGGCCCGATCGGTATATACCGGTCGGGCCGCCTGTCCTTGAAAGATCAACGCTGGATATGCGGCAAGAAGCTAATGCCGCTCCCCGTGAGGATGGCGTTGCCGCCTTGGAGCGATAGCAACTCCTGGCTATGCCCGGCGGTATCGGTCACCTGCGCGTCGCTCAGCTCAAAGGCGGCCTGGCCGGCGGCCTTGGGCCAAAAGCGGATCTGCGCCAACGCGCCGCTTCCGTCTGGGCCGGGCAGGCCGGCGCCCAGGGTGAACGCCCCCACAGAGAGCGTGCCGACAGCGCCGTTCACCTCGATCTGCGGTACCATCAACGTCGCCGAGCGACCGGTGCTCTCGATAAAGCTGCCTAGGGCGACGTCCCCGGCCGATACCGACACCTTATCGGCATCGTAACGAAGGGTGAATTCAAAGGCGCCCAGATCCACCGCCTCGTCGACCCATACCTCCAGCGTCAGCGGTTGGCCGATGGCGCCCTGCGCGGAGGAGGGCTCCAGGCGCAGCCCGGTGCTCAGCGCCGAAGGGGCGCCCGCGCCCACTCTCATCCGAGCGGAGGCCACGGCCTCATCGCATGTGTTCCCCCAGGCTGCGGCCACCAGGGCCAAATCGACGATGTCGATATCGCCATCGTCGTCCAGATCGAAGGTCGGGTCATAGTCGGGATCGCCCTCGCGCGCGCCCCAACGCACGGCCACTTGCATGATGTCGGCGATATCCACGTCACAGTCACAGTCGAAATCCCCAAAGATGCACTCGCCCACCAACACCCGCCCGTTGCGCAACAAATGCTCCAACGGGTTGGCGTGTGTGTCGGTGAGCTGCACGTTTTGCAGCGTGAGCGGGCTCTCGCCGACGCCCTTGGCTTGGAAGCGCACGTGAGCCAACGTGCCGTCGCCGTTTGGGCCTTGCTCATCGCCAAAGCTCGCCGCCCCATAGGCCAGCAAGCCCGCTTCGTTGTCGATTTCAGGCCCCACCGGAACGACCTGGCGGCCCGTGCTGCCGAGAAAATCCCCCAGTTCGACGCCCAACGCTTCGATCACCTCCGGATTGAAGGCGATCTCGAAGGAAAAGGCGCCCAGATCAACGGCATCGGCCACCTCGACCGTCACGGTAAAGGTCTCGCCGGGTTGCACCTGGGTGATCAAGGGCTCGATCTTGAGCGTGGCCAGGCCGGCCATGTCGAGCATAAAGTCGATGCCCGTTGTCACCTCACCGCGACGCACGACCACGGGCGTGGCCTCTGTCGGGTCGGTCACATTGTCATAGTATTCGGGCACAAAGTAACCCTGTTCATCAAAAGCGTACACTCGATAGCGCCCCTCCGGCAGGCTGGGGATACGGTAGTACCCTTGAGGCCCCACCAAGACCGTGCGCACCTTTGCGCCGCTCTCCCAGTCAAAGGCGGTGACCTTAAAGGGCACGATGACCGGTGTGGTGCCGTTGCCCAACACACGGCCGGCGATGGTGCCGCCATACCGCAGGGCAAAGTTGATGCGCTCCACCTCTTGGCCAGCGACGACGCGCACCGGATCGGCGTCCTCGCGCTCGAGGTGATCGTCCCAATATTCGCCGATCAAGGGCGAATACTCGACGCTCTCGCTGTCGGCCCAGCTTGCGTTGCCGGCGTGGACCCAATATATGCCGGTGGGCAGCTTGTCCAGGCGATAGCTCCCGTCGCGCAGGGTGCGTGTCTTGGCCACAATGACGTTGCTATCAAAAGCGCCAGCCACGACGAGCACACCGCCCAAGGGCTTGATTACCGTCAGGGGCGAGCTGGGATCGTCTTCGACGACCTGGCCGCTGATCACGCCGCCCGGCGCGAGGGCGAAATCGATATCCGCCGTCGTCGCGTTGGCCACGACCTCCACCGGATCGGCCTCCTCACGGGTAGGCTTATTGTCATACCACTCACTCAGGTAATTCTGGGCCAGTGGATCGGCCTGCACCAGATATCGGCCCACGGGCAGGCTGCTGATGAGGTAACAGCCATCCTCGCCGGTGTAAGCCATACGCGCCACGTGCCCTGTTTCAGCATCCACGGCGCGGATGAGCACCCGTTGTAAGGGGACCTCGTTACCCTCAGCAGTGACCAAGCCGGCGATGGCGCCCAATTGGGGCTGGGCCAGCACGATCACGCGCACACGCACCACGTCTTCATCGGCCAAGACCGATTCGGGGGTCGGGCCGGTCGGCGAGACGCGGGTATAGATGCGCGCCTCGACGCGAAACTCGCCCGGATCGGGGAAGGGCAGCTCGGCCTCCAGCGTCCCTGCGAGGCGCCATGCCCCCTGACGTCCTTCTTCCAGACTATCTTGCACAAAGGGGCTATCGCGCAGCCCATCGGCGCGGATCTCCAAAAGGGTATAGGCTGTGCCCCCGGCGCCCTCGAACCACACGAACTCGTACAACGTCTTGAAGGTTACGCTGTCGCCCTGGCGCACATAAAGGGTGCGGCCATGGCCTTGGGCGAAATTCTCGGCGGCGCCCACCCCACCCGGCAACAGATGCCCGCGCGGGAAGGCCACGACGAGCTCCCGCTCTGTGGGGATCGGCATGGGCGTAACCGTAATAGGCGGCATCTCCTCTGGCCGCGAAGAAGCGAAGACCAACCTCTCTTCTATGCTGCCGGCAGACGGGGCACCTGCCGCCAAGGGGCGCGGGCGGTTCGCCATCGCGCGCTGCGCGGCGTTACGGGCGACGGTTACCGGCTCGGGAACGGGGGTGCCGACCGCTACAGGCTCGATCGGGGGCGTCGGTGTGCCCGTTACCATGACGTGAACAATGATCTCGTCCTCATCGGTTACAGGCTGGCCCTGTGCCGGCCTGGCCGTGGAGCGCGAGACGATGGCCAGACGATGGACGCCCGGCGTGGGTAATGAGACGCTCACCACTACCATTCCGGGGATGCGCAGAGGCCCGCTGCCCGCATGGAGCTGGTGTTTCGAGCCGATGAGCACGCGCTCGCCGCTATTTAGGATGCGATACACCAGGAGCTCGAATTGGGCCGAGCCGTTGCCGCCGGGGAAAAAGACGGCCTCGTAGTCGCTGCGCAAGGCAAAACGCCGCCCGGCGACAACGGTGGTCAACGGTTGTTCCGGCGAGGTGTTCCATTCCACCATTAGATTGTCGGCGTCGCCTTGGGTGGGCGATATGATCCCCACCCGTGGTTGGGCGACGCGAAAACCGGGCAAATCGGGGAGCACGGATGGATCACGAGGGGGATCTGCTTGGGCCGAAAGCGCGGCCCCCTGTTGGGCCTGCACACCGACCAGAGGCGCCAAGGCCATCAACAGCAAGAGGGCCAATGACAAAAACTGTCGAACCTTCATGGCTCTTATCTCCTTTTTCCCTATCTCGTTCTTGGCTTGAAACAGGCAGGCGCGTCAAGGGGGCCCCGTTTTTGCACCTTTCACTCTGTGTGACGTAAAGAGGTGGGGTCTGGTTACAGATTCGGCATGGGCAAGGTTTGCTGGCGGGGAAATGCACACCTATGTAGAATGAATGCCCAGACAATGATCGGCCAGGTGACGGGCACTGTCCCTATCCATGGCTATTTTCGTAAGGAGAGGTGAAAGCGATGAGCGACATTCTTCAAGATCTGCGGCACAACAACCCCGCTCTCGGCCTGGAAGATGTGCAAGCGCCTGGGTTCGGCGTCTACGGGCGGCTCTTGGACACCTATGACGCCGGTGAAATGATCGCCCGAGCGCGCGCCATCTTGCCTCAGGCCCAGCAGGTGGTCTACGAGCCTTCGGTGGCTGCTCTAGAAGAGAGCAGCTCGCTGAATATGCGCATCATGCAGCAAATCTATGGCGGGATGCCGATCCAAATCGGTTGGTGTTATGGCCGCAACACGCGCATGGGCGCATTGGAATATCACAAGGGCACCGAGGTTCTCATTTGCCTGACCGATATTGTGCTTCTGGTCGGGCATTTAGGGGATATTCGCTTTGGCGCCGAGATTCGCTACGACGCCGCCAAAGTTCGCGCCTATTACGCCCCAGCGGGCTCGGTGATCGAATTTTTCCCCTGGTGTCTGCACTTTGCCCCGATCCAGGCCCGCACAGAGGAGCAGTTCGCCACGTTGGTCTATCTGCCCAAGGGCACGAACGAGCCGCTGCCCTTCCCGGCCGAGCCGGTCGGCGAAAGCCGGCTGCTATTTGCCGTGAACAAATGGCTCATCGCTCACCCTGGGGCGACGGACCTGGTGAAGGCCGGCGCCTATGCGGGCATCGTCGGCGCCGATATCGTGGTCCGGCCGGCCTAAGGGGCAGAAGAGCGGGGGCTCGTTTGCGGAACCTGCCGCACAACGTCGTGTTGGTCGGTGTGATATTCATAGAGCGCGTCGTCGGCGCGCAAGACGATGCGATAGCCCGGCGTCTGCACCTGGGCGCAAAATAGCCCCTCGATGGCAATGCCCAGACAAGCGTCGGGCCAGGTCACGGCTTCGACCGAGACGGTGACGATCGCGTCGGTGGCCAAGCCACGGCGCCCTGCGAGGTCGAGTCGAGCCAGGGCTAGCAAGTCGGCCCGTATCTCCTCCTCGCGCAATCGCTCATACACCTCTCCTGCCCAGGCCGCCATCTCGGCCTGGGCCGCCGGCGAAGGCTGTTCCTTCCCCTGGCCGCCGAAATGGAGCTGAACAGTGTCATGACCTCCGAGCTGGCCGGGGGTCTGTACCCCGTAGTCGAACGGCGTGTAGCGTTGCAACCAAATCGAATAGGTGTTCAGTTCCTCTTGGGTCAAATAAGCTAGCCGAGAGCCCTCATCGCACGGGGCATAATGGGCGGCGTTTTGGGCATCGATCTCCAAGCGCTCACAACGCCCGTTAAGCGTCATAAGGCGTTGCCAGGCCAACCCCGATGGCATCGGTGAAGGCGAAGGCGTCGGTGTGGGCCATGGCGTAGGGGGTGGAGAAGGGGTAACCTTCTCGGGAAACCGTTCCGTCGGGCTGATCATCGGGGATGAGGGGGAAGGAAGGTGAAGCGTCCGCTCCCCAGCGCGGCTGTTCAGCAAAGGCCACAGAGCCAGAACCCCGACGATGACCATTG
>JACIWY010000183.1 GCA_014360745.1 Chloroflexota bacterium | reverse complement strand
TCAGGCCAAATCTCCGGAGAGCTATCTCGAGGGCCAAGGCGAGCATCCCATCGAAAAGCTGGAGGAGCTAGGCCCTGCCCCCAAGGGCAGCCACCCCGAAGTGGTCATCGCCGTGGGCCCCGCCTTTGGGCGCCAACTCACCGAGACGATCAACGGCCTGCCCCATGAACGAGTGTTGCAAGAGCTGCTCACAGGCATCGCCGAAGAGGGGCTCAGCGCGCGCATCGTCAAGGTGCATCATTCGGCCGATTGCGCCTTTATCGGCTATGCCGGCGCGCAGCTCAGCGGCTCGGGCGTGGCCATCGGGCTGCAATCGCGCGGCACGACGGTCATCCATCGCGCCGACTTGGCCCCCTTGAACAACCTAGAGCTCTTTTCCCAGTCGCCCAATTTGAGCTTGGAGTCGTATCGTCAGATCGGCCGCAACGCTGCCCGCTATGCCAAACGAGAGGCCGTCGAGCCGGTGCCGGTCAAGGTGGACAACTGGGTGCGCCTGCGACTCATCGTCAAGACGATGTTGCTTCACCGGCGCGAGATCGAGCAAGTGGAGCCCAATCGTCCACCCTCGGAACTTCATTACGACTGGGAGCCGGAGGTCTAAAAGTCGTAATCGATCCACCAGGCCACTTCTTGCCCCGGCGCCAGGGTGCGTTCAAAGAACGGCTCCCAAGAGAAGGTGTGAAGATTGCCCCAAATGGGGAAAAAGCCGGGCACATAGCTGCACGTCGCGGCCACCAGCCCCAGCAGCGGGTGCCTTTGCAACACCACCAGATGCGTCTGCGCAGCGTGGTCGAGGGCTTGGTAGTGGCCCTTCTCCCAAGGCCATCCTTTGCGCACGATAAAGCCGCTCTCGCCCAACGCATAGCCGGGATTCTCCGGAAAGCTCACCGGCAGGTTAAAGCGACACAACTCATCCGTGTCCGGCTGGGGGTAAAAGGGGTGCGGGAACCAGCGCACGGGGATGGGCCGGTTGCCCGTGTTGCGCAAATGGCTCGCCGAATGCACCGAGCGTTGATGCAGATGGATGGCGCGCTGGAGCTCAAAGCCAAAGCCCTGATAGCTCGATGTGGTGCGCATCACGATCTCCGCCGGCCGCTCCTCTACCTCCCAGCGGCAGAATTCGAGGACGCGGTTTTCCTTCAAGTCGCAGAGGCCGATGCCGATGATCAACGCGGTGGGCTCGGCGGATGCCGGCTCGCGTAGCGGGCTCAGGTTAAAGGCGTCGGGGATGCCTTGGCCGTTGAACCAGTCAAAGCTCTCCGGATAGGTCGGGCCTGACAACAAATCTCCCTGCTTAGAGTCCGTGATTTGAAAGATGTAGCCCCCCGTACAATAGCGCGTGCCGAAGCGCTCCTGGTCTGCTACCGGGTCGAGGATCGATACCTGCAATTGATCATTTTCGAGCTTGTACATGTTTTTTTATCCCTTTTGTTTGGTATGAAGGGGCTCGGCCACCAAATCGTATTCCTGGGCCTCGATAATGCGGGCGCGCACAAACTCGCCCACCGGCAGCTCTTGCAGAAGAAAGACATAGCCGTCGATCTCGGGCGCCTCGCGGTAGCTGCGGCCCACGCTCAGCCCATCGCCGGCGCCGTCGATCAAGATCTCCAATTCGCGCCCTACCTGGTGCTGGTTGGCCTGCAAGGAAATAGCCTGTTGATGCAACATCGCCCGCTCATAGCGCTCGGCGATGAGATCCGGCGGCACGTGGTTGGGCAGGCGGACGGCGGGTGTGCCTTCCTCCGGCGAATAGGCAAACACGCCGACCTTATCCAGGGCCAGCGTCGTCATCCAATCTAACAGGCCCTCGAACTCTTCCTCCGTCTCGCCGGGGTAGCCGACGATGAAAGTGGAGCGCAGGGCGATGTCGGGGATAGCTCGTCGCAGCGAGGCGATCAGCGTCTGTACTCTATCGAGGTCATAAGGGCGGCCCATGCGCCGCAACGTGGCCGGATGGCCATGTTGCAAGGGCAGATCCAGATAATGACAGATCTGGGGGGCACGCGCCATAAGCTCGATCAGCCGCTCGCTGACATCTTGGGGATAGGCGTAAAGGATGCGCAACCAACGCAGATGAGGGACATGGGCCAATATTTCCTCGATAAGCAAGGGCAAGCCATCGCGTAACCCCAAGTCTCTGCCGTAGGCGGTGGTGTTTTGGGCGATTAGCACGATCTCTCGCACCCCTTGCGCCACCAATTCCTCCGCCTCGCGCAGGATATCCGCCAACGGCTTGCTGCGCTGAGGGCCCTTAATGAGGGGGATGGCGCAAAAGGCGCAGGAAGCGTCGCAACCGTCGGCGATTTTGAGATAAGCCGTGGCTGCTCCTTTGGCGCGGCGCGTCACCGAGGTCACCAGAGCCCCAGCGGGGCGCACCAGGCTCACCGGCTCATGGCTGCGCAGCAGCTCCTCCACCAGGTGCACGATATCGGGCCAGTTCTGGGTGCCGATGATCGCGTCTACCTGGGGCACCTGTCGGCGGATCTCGTCGCCATAGCGCTGGGCCAGGCAGCCCGCCGCGATAAGCCATTGGCCGTGCCTCTTTTGAGCGGCCAGCTCCTTCAACACCTTGTAGGATTCCTCGCGGGCCGGGCGGATAAAGCCACAGGTGTTGACGAGGATCAAATTTGCCCGGCGGATATCGTCGGTCTCCTGATGGCCTGCCTGGCGTAAGAGCTCGCCCATCATCTCGGCGTCCACGGTGTTCTTGGGGCAGCCCAATGTCTCTAGGTAGAAACGCATAACCCCAACTCGCTAAAAAAGAAGCTCAACCACATTGCCGCCCAATCGCGGTTTTGGCCTTTTGCCTCCATAAATCAACAGATCAACGCGCAGGCAGATTGTCCGGTGTGTAGAGCAGGTCGATCACTTGGCCTTGGTTGCCCAAAGGGCCCGCATCTACGCCATTGACCGTGAGCCGGATGCCGGCAGCGTTGCCGATACGCAACGAGACCGATTGTCGGCCTTGCCAGACGTCGCTCTCGCCGGGCTTGAGGATCTTTTCCGCGATCCTCTCCCCATCCACCGTCACCAGGATATAGGTGTCGGCAACGGCCCGGGCCTCGACCAGCACGCCCTGAATGGGCGTGGCCGTGGGCCGCTCAACGAGGGTGGGGGTCGCCGTGCGCGGCCGCACCACCGGCGTAGGGGGTGGGGTCTGAGTGGGTGGAATTGGCGCCGCCCTGGTCGAGGTCGACGTAGGGGGAACGGAAGTCGTCCCCTGTTCAGTTTGCTGCGTCGGCGTGTCGGTCGCCGAGGCAAGGGGTGGCCGGCTCTCGACGCTCGGGCTGCCGGCCGTCGCTGGAAGGCCTGCCGGAGGTGTCGTAGGGAGAGCGAGGGGGGGCGTCGGGCTTGATATCCAAGGCAATCGCGGCTCCTGGCCGAGCCAGAAGCGATGATACCCATACCAGCCCACCACAGCGATGACTAGGACGATCATTAGCGCCAGGAACAGGATCGACCATATGCTGGGCCTCACGCGCAGGAGCGGTTCGTTCAACACCACCGGGACATCCTGGTTGGGCAGCCCTTTCCGCTCTCGATAGGCGGCGACCAGCTCCTCGGCCTCGAGGCCGAGGAAGCGGGCATAGTTGCGCACGAACCCCCGGGCGTAGACGTCGTCGGGCAAGTCGTCGAGGCGATCTTCTTCCAGGGCCTGCAAAAAGGGACGGCGGATATGTGTGAGTTTCTCGACCTGTTCGAGGGTTAACCCCTTGCTCTCGCGTGCTTCGCGCAAGCGCTTACCAAGCTCAGCCATGTAAAAGAGAATCCTTGAACGATGATAAGATCATGCGATGATACCTTCCGGCCTGGATGATATGTGAAACGCCCGACGAATGCAGACGCCGACCCTCCTTCCCGCCGGAGCTAAAGAAAGCGACGGTAATGGGCCTCCCAGCCCTGGCGAACTCGCGGCTCGATCTCGCCGCCCAGGCGCAGCCCGAAGACGGTGCCGAGCTTGCGCAATGTGGCCTGGGCCTCGCCGATGTCGCGCCCGGCTTGGGCAGCGGCCACGATGCGGTCGGCCAGCTCACCCAAGACATCGAGCGCAACGCGGGTGTTCAAATTGTCATCCATGGCCTGCTCAAAGCGGGCCACCGAATCCGCCGCGTCGAGAGCGGCGCCTCGTCCGCCTTCCGCTCGTATGCCCCGCAACAAGCGGGCGGCCAATTCGTCGGCGGGGGCCAGCTCCCGTTCGTCATATTCCCAAGTTTCGTTGTAGGGATGTCGGTTCGTCAGGATGCGCACCGCATCGGCGGTGTGCTTTTGCAACAAATCGCGGGCCCAGATCAGGTTGCCCAGCGATTTGCTCATCTTTTCGCCTTGATAACGCACCATGGCCGTGTGCAACCAAAAGCGGGCAAAGAGCTTTTCCCCCGTGATCCCGCAGGCCTGCGCCGTCTCACATTCGTGGTGAGGGAAGGAAAGATCGGCGCCCCCGCCGTGGACATCGATGATCTTGCCCAGATATTCGATGGCCATGGTCGAACACTCGATATGCCACCCAGGCCGCCCTCTGCCCCAGGGGCTTTCCCAACTCGGCTCGCCCGGCTGCTGCGCTTGCCATAACACAAAATCGAGCGGGTCGCGTTTATGTGGGTCATCGGGATGGTTGCCTCGTTCGTTGGCCGTTGGCAGCCATTCTTCAGGGGGCAAGTGGGTCACCCGGCCGAACCCTTTGTCCGCGGCCACGTGATAATAAACATTGCCATTGGCCACATAGCCCAAGCCCTTATCGATCAGCGTTTGGATGGCCACAAACATTTGGGGGATCACGTCGGTGGCCCGTGGGTAAACATCGGGCGGCCTGACGTTTAGCTCGCGCATATCCTCGATGAAATGACGTGTCCAGCGGTTGCCGAGTTCCCGCCAATCCTCTCCGACCTCGCGGGCCTTGCGCAGGATATCGTCATCGATATCGGTTACATTCTGCACATAGCGCACGCGGTAGCCCAGATACTCCCAGTAGCGGATAAGGACGTCAAAGCTGAGATAGGTGAACACATGGCCAAGGTGGGTGGTATCGTAGGGCGTGATGCCGCATACATAGATGGTAACCGGCTCGCCCAGTGGACGAAACGTCTCGAGCTGGCCACTCGCTTGGTTAAACAATCTCAACAAAGGAACCCCCTATCTACGGCCCTTGGGCCGCAAACGAATCCTTGGCATTGTAGCGACGATTCGGTGGTAGGGTCAAATCGGAAGGCCGATCCGAGCGATCTCGGATGAAAAGGAACCGATTCCTCTTGTATACATCCTCCGGTTGTGCTAGAATAACGCCGATTACAGCTCATGCCGCTCATCATCGACGCGAAGGAGTGAACCGTGCGCTTGACCAAAGGAGCCGACTATGCGGCGAGGGGTATCCTCCATCTGGCCAAACTGCCGCCGGGTTCGGTGGCGCTGGTAAGCGATATCGCCGCCCTCGAAGGCCTGCCCAACAGCTACCTGGCCAAGATCTTTCAGGATCTGGCCAGGGAGGGCCTCGTGCACTCCTTCAGAGGGGCCAAAGGAGGGTTTGCGTTGGCCCGTCCCGCGAGCGAGATCACTCTCCGCCAGGTGATCGAGGCCGTCGAGGGCCCTATCGCCCTGAATCGTTGCCTGGCGCCATGGGAGGGCTGTGACAAGATCGAAACCTGCGCCTTGTATCCCGTTCTGGCCGAGGCTCAAAAACGGCTATTAGCCGTATTGGACAATACGACACTGCAAGAGATCGCCCAAAGCGATAGCGAGCTCTTGCGCAACCTTCTGTGAGCATCGCCTGCAGGACGCGGTGCTATCGCTGAGGCGCGTTATTCCTCCGCTCTTTCGATGACGACCTTGGTTCCGCCCGACACCTTGGTAAAGACTCGGGGGTCCCCCTCGATCTTGCCGAAAACGTTGACGGCGCTGGCCGGCCGAATCTCGTTGCCCCGGCTGACGGGCGTGCGCCCGAAAAAGATGCAAAAAGCATGGCCAGGCGGCCAGTAACCGAGATCGCCCAACTCGACCACCTCTTGGCCGTTTTCCTCCCCCAGATGCACCGGGATGCCGAAATAAATCTCGTCACCCCACGTGTTCGCATTTGCCTGGATGGGCAAGGCGTTCCAGATGGCGTCGGCGGTTTTGGAATTGTTCAACGTCGCCGTCGCTGTCACTGCGCCGGCTGTGATTTTGATCTTGCGCATATGTCTGTTTCCTCCCCTCGGTGTCGACCTGTGTGCATTATAGCATGACCTGCCCGGAGGGACAATCGGCCGGACAAGGGGGCTCGACAAAAAAGCGGCGACGCGATCCCTCGCGTCGCCGCAGGCCCACGCCAAAACGGGGGTAGATCAAGCGGTCTCTAACGAACGAACCGCCACTCGGTCCGTCGAGCGCTCATGCAAAAAGCGCGCCAGACGGGCCAACCCCTCGATCAAGGCCTCTTCGCTGGCGCAGAGCGAGATGCGGACGTAGCGATCACAACGTTGACCAAAGCTCAGGCCAGGCGCCACGGCCACGTGTTCGGCTTCGAGCAGTTCGCAGGCAAAGGGGAGGGAAGTGAGCGGTTGTGCCGAGATGTCGACCAGCATATAAAAAGCGCCTTGAGGATAAGAGACGGATAGGCCATGCTTGCGCGCCTGGGCGAGGGCTACATCGCGCCTGCGCCGATAGTGTTGCAGCATTTGCTGTACGCAATCTTGCGGGCCGAGCAAGGCGGCGATGGCCGCATGTTGGGCGACGGTGTTCGCACAAGAGACCATGGGCTCCTGAATCTTGGTCATGGCGGCGACGACGTCCTCGTTGGCTACGACGTAACCGATGCGCCAGCCCGTCATCGAGTAGGTCTTGGACACGGTAAAGAGGCTGATCACGCGGCCTTCCTCGTCCCATTGGCCGGGGCTGACGTGTTCGCCCTCGAACACCAGGCGGTCGTAGGTTTCATCGGAGATGAGGTAAAGGTCGTGTTGCCGACAAAA
>JACIWY010000182.1 GCA_014360745.1 Chloroflexota bacterium | reverse complement strand
GAGAATGCCCACTCCGACATTGGCGTGTATCTTGTCGGGGCCCAAACCCCCTTCCGAATCCATTTTCTGCGAACTGCGCCGTGGGCGTTCCCACGGCGTTTTTTATGTGGAGCGACGCCAGAATGTCAAGAGGAGCCGACAAATTCTATGCCCATTAAGGTTTTTGTGTTTGATTGTGGCGGAGTATTACTGAGGGACGGAGACCTCACCCCTTATGAACGTTGGGGGGAGCGATTGGGACTGCGGGCGGAAGAACTGGCCGATCGCCTGTGGCGTGGCGACCTGTGGGCGTTGGCCGAGACAGGTCAATTGAGCGATCGCGAGTTCTGGCTGCGCGCCGGCCAAGAGCTAGGCCTGGACGACGCCCAAACCGCCGCGCTGCGCGAGGAGCTATGGAACACCTGGCTGGTGGACGAGCGGGTGTTGGCGCTCATCGACCGCATCCGCGAGCGATATCCGGTATGGATGTTGAGCAACGCCACCGATGCCTTGGAGAGCCTGCTGAAAGAACGCTTCCGCGTGGCGGATCGTTTCGAGCGCATCCTCACCTCTGCCCGGCTCGGCGTGGCCAAACCCAAGGTTGAAGTTTTTCAAGAGTTGTTGCGACAATTGGCGCTAGAGCCAGGCGAGGTGGTCTTTGTGGACGATCGCGCCGAGAACGTCGCCGCCGCAGCTTCCCTCGGGATGCACGTAATTTGGTTCATCCACGCGAGCGAGCTGGAACGCCAACTCAGGCCCTACCTGCGCCAAGATGGCGATGGGTCTTGTCCCGCCAAGCACGCAGAGGTTATGGAGGACGACGAGTAGGTTCCCTTGTTGGAGGTTTTCATGAACGTGGACATCCTGATCTGATAAGGGCTGTTCAACTATTGCCGAGCTGTATAGGCCGGATGCCTCTCATGAGCCGCTTTGCTCAGAGGGCGTAAACGAAAGGAAGATCGAGGATGTTGCACGTATCCAATGTATCCAAACGCTATGGCGAGACGCTGCTTTTTGAGGGCGTGAGTTTTGATCTGAATCCGGGCGATCGGGTCGGCCTGGTGGGGCCCAACGGTTGCGGTAAGACGACCCTCTTGCGCATCTTGATGGGCCTCGAAACACCCGATGTCGGCAGCGTCCGTTGGGATCCGGGCGCAGAGCCCGGATATTTGCCCCAAGCCTTGCCGATAGAGCCCGAGGCCACAGTCCAGGATGCGCTCCGCGGTAATCGAGTTGGCCCAGAGCATTGGGCAGAACAGGTACAGGCGCTGGCCATGCGCCTGGCCTCGGCCAAAGGGGCAGAGCGAGGGCGCGTCGAGCGCGCCTACCATCAGGCCCTAGAAAGGTTAACCCAGGCCGCCAAGGCGTTGCCGGAGCATGTCCAGGCCCAAGTCTTGGCCGGGCTGGGCTTGGAGGACGTATCGCCCGAGACTCCTTTGCCGATCTTGAGCGGGGGACAACGGACGCGGCTGGGGCTGGCCCGTTTGTTGCTGCAAAACCCTTCTCTGCTCTTGTTGGACGAGCCGACCAATCACCTGGATATCGCGGCCCTGGAATGGTTGGAAGAATATCTCCACGCTTATCGGGGAGCGATGTTGATCGTTTCTCATGACCGAGCCTTTCTCAACCGGACGGTGAAACAAATCCTAGAGATAGATCCGCCGAGCCATAAAGTTATCATGTATATGGGAAACTATGATGCCTATGCGCTAACCAAGGCGCAGGAACGGGAGAAACACCGCCAGGCGTACAAGGAGCAACAGGAGCGGATCGCCAGGCTGGAAGGAGCCATCTCTCAGCTTAAGGGGCATGCTCGCGGCATCGAGCGGGAGACGATCCACTATCACTATCGCAAGGTTGCCAAAAAGGTGGCCCGACAAGCGACAGTGCGCCAAAAAAGGCTGGAGCGCCTGTTAAGCTCGGAGGAATGCGTAGAGAAGCCCAAGCTGAACTGGGAGATGAAGCTCGAGTTTGTGAACACCCCGCCCAGTGGCCAAGACGTGTTGATCCTGGAGGGATTGGGCAAGCGTTTCGGCGAGCGGGTGCTGTTCGAGGACGTGAACCTGATCCTGCTTCGTGGAGAACGGGTGGCTTTTTTAGGAGCCAACGGTTCGGGTAAGACGACGCTCTTGCGCATCATCATGGGCCTGGAAGAACCCTCACAGGGCAGTTGCCGGCTGGGAGCTAATGTCAAGGCAGGATACCTGGCCCAGGATCAAGACAACCTGGATGAGAACGCGACCGTGTTAGAGACGGTGCGGCACCAGACTTCCTTGAGCGAAACCGACGCGCGCGGCTTTTTGCATTTCTTCCTGTTCCAGGGCGACGAGGTGTTTACGCGGGTGGGGCAACTCAGCTTTGGCGAACGGGCACGGCTGGCCTTGGGGACGCTTGTGCTCCAAGGCTGCAACCTGCTTCTTTTGGATGAGCCGATCAACCACTTGGATATCCCCTCGCGAGAACGATTTGAGGACGCTTTGCGACAGTTCGAGGGCACGGTGGTGGCCGTGGTGCACGATCGCTATTTTGTGGAGCGGTTCGCCACAAGCATCTGGTCGCTGGAGGAGCGCACGGTGCACCGTTATGTCGATTTGGCCGATGCCCGACGACGAGGCGCTAATGAACCCTAAAGTACAGATTTTACCGGGTGAACCGCTCCATGGAACCCCGAGGCACGGGCGCGCGTCCTAAACGCATAGCCCGTGCCTTTTTGAGGCCTTATCACTTGGTTTGACCGGCGGGGAAAAAAAGATGTCCTTGTCCTCATCTCCCTGGGAACCCCTTTCCGAAAGGGTGGCTGCGCCAAAACGCTCCGCGTGGCCGCGCTCGGCGCCGGAGCGCCCAATCTCTTTGAGAGGGATGCGCCGGCCATGGCTGCATACCTTATGGCAGGGAGTGCTCTTGGGGCTGTTGGGCGCGCTTCTATTGCTCTTGATCGGTTTCGGCGCCGCGGTGGGGATCTATGGTTATTATGCGGCCTCGTTGCCGGCACCAGCCGAATTGCATCAACGGGCCGCGGCTTTTAAAAGCACCAAAATCTATGACCGACGAGGGCGCCTCTTGTATGAAGTGTTCGATCCCACGGGGGGCAAACGCACTCTAGTGCGCTTGGACGAGGTGCCCCGACATACGATCGAAGCCATTGTGGCCACGGAGGACGAAACCTTTTTCACCAACCCCGGTCTTAACCCCTTTTCCATTCTACGTGCGTTATACCAAGACCTGCGCCAGGGCGAGCTGGTGCAGGGCGGCAGCACCATTACCCAACAAGTGGTGAAAAACCTGTTTCTGACCCGCGAGCGAACCCTATCGCGCAAGATCAAAGAGGCGATCCTGGCCGCCGAGCTGACCCGCAGATACACCAAGGCCGAGATCTTGGAGGCCTACTTGAACGAGGTGTACTTTGGCAACCTGGCCTACGGCCTAGGCGCCGCGGCGGAGACCTATTTTGGCAAACATGTCTCGCGCCTGACGTTGGCCGAATCGGCGCTCTTGGCGGGGCTGATCCAATCGCCGGCGCTTTACGACCCCTATACCGACCCCCAAGCGGCGTTGAATCGACGCGCCGCCGTGTTGCGCTTGATGCGCGAGAACGGTTATATCACCGCTGCGCAACAGCAGGAAGCCTTGGCCGCCCCGCTGGCCTTGGTGCCGCGCGATGTGGTCATGGAAGCGCCGCACATGGTCATGTTCGTGCGCGAACAACTGGAACGCCTCTATGGCACCCAGACACTATACGGCAGTGGCCTCCAAGTGTACACGACTCTGGACATCGAGCTACAACATATGGCAGAGGAGGTCATCCGCCAACACATGCCGGCATTGCGAGAATACAAGGCGACGAACGCGGCGTTGGTGGCGATCGACCCCACGACAGGCGACATCCTGGCCATGGTAGGCAGCGCCGACTTTTACAGCCGCGAGATCGACGGGCAGGTCAACGTCACTCGACAGTTGCGCCAGCCGGGCTCGACGATCAAACCCTTCACCTATTTGGCGGCATTTGAACGCGGCTGGACGCCAGCGACTATGTTGATGGACGTGCGCCAGGCTTTTCCCGACGGCGCCAACCCGCCCTACGTACCTGAGAATTACGATCACAAAGAGTGGGGGCCGGTATCGCTGCGCATGGCGCTGGCCTCTTCGCGCAACATCCCGGCGGTGTCGACGCTGCACCAAGTCGGGTTGCCCGCCCTACTGGAACTGTCTCAACGCCTGGGGATCCTCTCTTTAAACCGCCCCGACTATGGGCTATCGTTGACGCTGGGCGGGGGAGATGTGACTCTTTTGGAAATGACGGCGGCTTATGGCGCATTGGCCAACGGTGGGCGACGGGTTACGCCACGTTCGGTGTTGCACATTGAGGACCAGCGGGGGAATGTGTTGCTGGAGCAAAAGGCGGCTCCAATGGAACAAGCGGTCGATCCTCGCTACGCCTACCTGATCACCGATATTCTGGCCGATAACGCGGCACGCACGCCGGCTTTTGGGGCCCAGAGCCCGTTGCTGCTCAGCGTGCCGGCTGCCGTCAAGACCGGCACGACGGATGACTATCGAGATAGCTGGACCGTAGGGTACACCCCGGAACTTGTGGTGGGCGTCTGGGTGGGCAACAACGACAACACGCCTATGGAAGGGCTCTCGGGTTCCAAAGGAGCCGCGAGGATCTGGCACGATGTGATGGAAAAAGCCGTTGCGGGGCGGCCGGTCACCGGCTTTCCCCGGCCCGATGGCCTGGTGGAGGTGATTGTATGCGCTGTATCGGGGCAACGCCCCACGGAACATTGCCCAGCCACGCGCACAGAATGGTTCCCGGCCGAGCGGCTGCCCGGCACTTGCACGGTACATCGCATAGTGGGGATATGCCGCGCCAGCGGGAAACTGGCCACCGAGTTCTGCCCACTAGAGGGCGTGGAGGAAAGGGTGGTCGAGGACTATGGCCCCTCTTTTGACAGTTGGGCCAGAGAACGAGGGCTGAGCGTACCCCCTCGAGAGCCTTGTCCGCTGCATCGGCAGCCCGCGCGGGTAGAGATCCGCGTCGAAAGGTCGAGCGAGTCGAACACGCTGCGCATCATGGGCACGACCGAGGTCGTCGATTTCGCCGCCTACTGGGTGGAGTATGGCCAAGGTGAGGCGCCAAATGGCTGGATACCCCTCACCCCTCATATCGTCTCGCCGGTGCATAACGGGGTATTATGTCTCTGGTCGCCAACGGGAATGGCGCCGGGGCAATACACCCTGCGTTTGGTGGTCTCAGACCGTTACGGCCATTTGTACCAAGCCTCGACGATGGCTTGGGTGGAAGAGCCGGCTCAACTCACGGCAACGGCTGCCGTAGCTATCCCCTCGCCGAACGCGACGTGGCCGCTGCCTTGGCCCACGCCGACGTCACCGCCATCTCGCACGGCGACGCCGCCCCTAATTCGCCCGAACTGGGGCCCGACGCCGGTTGCGACGCAAGGGGGCATGATATCCGAGACGCCCCATCGGCCGCCGAGGCGATAAAGCAGGCGCAGGTGTCCAAGGCGGAGAAGTGCCCTTAGGGCAAGTAAAGAAGCGGATTGCGCCGCACCTTGTTCTTGATAATCTCAAAGTGCAAATGGGGGCCGGTGGAGTTGCCGGTGCTCCCGCATTTGCCGATGACCTCGCCTTTGGCCACCGATTGGCCCACCTTCACGTAAAAGGCGTCCAGGTGCGCGTACAGCGTCTCAAAGCCGTTGCCATGGTCGATGATGACCATACGGCCATAGCCGGTGCGGCTGGATTGGACATAGCTCACATAGCCGGCGTCGGCGGCGACGACCGGCGGCCGTCCCCGATTGGCGATATCGATGGCCTGATGGCCTTCCCAGTACTTTTGCGTAATCATGCCGGTCATGGGCCAGCCGAATTTGCCGCTGCCCTTTTGGGCATCTTGAGGAGGCGCAGAAGCTTTGTAGGCAAAGACCTGGCGGGCCACATAAGGCTTGATCCCCGCCGGTATTACTAATCTCTGGCCGGCTTGTAAAGTATAGGGCGGGGCAAGGTTGTTTCCGGCATAGCCGATGATGGCCTCGACGGAAACCTTGTACTTTTTGGCGATCTCTTCGAGGGTTTCCCCTCTGACCACGGTATGATAGGCGCCATCGAACGGTAAAATAAAGAGTTTTTGCCCCACCTGCAAAAAGTCGGGATTGGCGTCCAGATCCTCATTGGCCCAAAGCAAGCTGTTGCCCTGCAAACCGAATTTCTGGGCAATGCCCAACACGGTATCCCCCGGCTCCACGGTGTAGACAAAGACATCGCTTCTCACCTCGCGTTGACGAGGCTGCGCTAGAGGCAAGACGCTGCGCAAGGAACGCACGGTAAAGGGCACGGAGGCGCGCTGTAAATAGCGGGGCTGCGCCAAAGGCCTGGCAGAAGGCGGGGCGATGACCGTCTCAACGGGGGCCGGCCGATAACCCGGCAGGCTCAACCAAGGGAGGCGCCAATCGCGCGAGAGGCTTGCCTGGACGAGAAGGAATAGCAAGGAGCAGAGTAACACATGGAGCTCGATCCGACCCACAGCGGAACGGTCCGATAGAGGCTCGGCAAGCCGGGCAGCGAGCGGTGCCCAAAAGGTGCGTTTCTTGGTCTGTGGCTTGAGTGCGCTATAGGCGGACCAGGAACTCGGCATCTATGCGGCCGACCTCATCGAATGCTCCTGCGAAGCTTTTGGGTTCGGGAGACTGTCCAAAATGGGTCAGATCTCGCGATTCAGCGTAGCCAAAAATTCCTTGTTGTTTTTAGTCCGAGCAAGACGTTCCAAAATAAGCTCGACGGATTCGGTGCCGCCGATTGTATCAATCATACGCCGTAATGTCCAAACGCGGTTCAGCACATCGGGCTCGAGCAATAGCTCCTCGCGCCGGGTGCCGGAACGCTGAATATCGATAGCCGGAAAGACGCGCCGCTCGGCCAAGCGCCGGTTGAGGTGCAGCTCCATGTTACCGGTGCCCTTGAACTCCTCATAGATGATGTCGTCCATGCGGCTACCGGTGTCTACTAGGCAGGTCGCAATGATGGTCAGGCTGCCGCCTTCTTCGATTTTAC
>JACIWY010000181.1 GCA_014360745.1 Chloroflexota bacterium | reverse complement strand
CCTTGAAATACACCTTTTGCCCCGGACGGTAGATACGTCGATCGGTGTAGAAAGAGGCCCGATATTCCTGTCGCATCGGTTCGCTGGACAGCCCAAATTCCCAGGGACTGATCCCGCTCGACCAATAGCGCAGAACAGCGGACACGGCTTCCCCTTTGCGAGCCAGCACCACAATGGGCGACCATGGGTCTTGGGGGGGCATCGGGCCGAGGGCCAGGCCCTCGGCATCGGTGGTCATCGTGCTGCTTTGTCGCCCTTTGCCGTTGTAGACCATCAGGCTCACATCGGCCACGGGTTCGCCGCTCTTGAGATCGGTGGCCCATACCAGCAACTTGTCCTGGCTCGTCTTGAGCACCAAGTTCAAGGTCGTAACCACCAAGAGATGCTTTTGGATGTCCTGTTTGCGATCGGGAGAGCTTACCTCAAGATAGTAGAGGCCGGGCGCCAGGGGGCGTCCCTCCTCCGTGGTCAAGGTCTGCGAGAGGATACGCCTCTGGTTGAGGGGCGAGTCCACCTCGCGGCTCCAGCGTCGGATCAGGTCGGTGGTCTGGGGCCGGAACTTGTCCCAAATGCGCCAGCTTTCCTCGGCGTTCAGGTTTACAAAGCTCTGCGGGGTCAGATGGTAGAGGGCCAAATCGACCTGAGAGACGTTGCGGTATTCGACATAGATGGTAGGTTCTGCGTAGGCGTTATACGTGCCGACGCGCCCTTGGGTGCGTATAAAGACCATGGGATCATAGGGCGCTGTCTCAAAATGGATCGTACGCGCTTGACGCAACGGCGTGCCGAAGCGATCGACGATGTCGCTCGGCAGCGTCACCGTGTAGCGCGTCGAGGGGCGCAAAAAGGTCGAGAGTTCGACCTGGGTGTCGTCATCGTGCCAGAAGGGATAGTACTGGGCTTTGGGTTCGATGATTAGGTACTTGGAAAAAGCCTCCCGGCTGATGGGGCTGGTGAATTCGATGTGCAGCCCCTCACCCAACGGCACGCGGGTAGCCCCATCGGCGGGCTGGATGCGCGACACCCGGGGTTCCGGAGCTACGGCGAAATGCCATTCAAAGGCAGGCGCCTTGCCGGCTCCTGCCGTCGCCGCCGAGGCCCCTTCTGCCAGCCGGGCCACATAATCGGCGCCGCGCTCCAACGCTACGGTGGGAGTAAAGATGGCGGTCGTATCCTGCCAAGTAAAGGTGCCGCGCAGCGCTTGATCGCTGCCTGCACGGGTTAACGTAAAGCGCACCTCGACCGAGGCGCGGTCCATCGGCTGGTTGAAGCTGAGCCGCAAGGTCGGCGTGGGCGAGACATAGCGCGCGCCATCTGGCGGCTCCACCGAGATCACGGCCGGCAACTCGGTGCGAAAGGACCAGGTGAACGCCTCTTGCAACGGAGCGCCGCTGAGGTCCGTCAGGTTTTGTGGCACGGTCGCCGTGTAGGTGGTGCCGGGCGCAAGGCGCGCCGTCGGCTGAAAGTCAAAAATCGAGGTATTGATCCACCGCCCCGTCCCTTTTACCGCGGGCGAAAATTGCACCGCCTGGGGCAATTCCTGTTGCGCCCCGATCGCCGTTAGGGGGACCACTGGCCGGTTAAAGATCACGCGGACCGTCGTATCGCCGGCGACGTCGGAGCTATCGGGCGCAGGAAAGACGCCGGTCACCTCTAGGTAGCCGACGGTTTGGAAACGAAAACGCAGTGGAGCGCCCATGGTCAGGCCTTGGCGGCTGCGCGCCTCGGGGCCGATCGTCACCGTGTACTCCCGGCCACGCGCCAACGCCTCTTTGGGTTGGAAGGTCAGAGTGCGGCCATCCTCGCTCCAGTGGAATGCCCCCTCCACCATGGGCTCGATCTGAAAAGTTGCTTCTACCGAGGCTTGATCCATGGGCTGATCGAAGGTCAGCACCAAGGGGCGATCCGGAGGCTGTAACGCGCCCCGCGCCGGCTCACGCTCGATCACCGTCGGGGGAAGGGGCGGCAGTGGCGTCGGGGTTGCCTCAGAGGTGGGAGAGGCTTCTCTCGTCAGCACGGGCGTCGCCGCTGCGGCGGTCTTGGGCGCCAGTGTGGGCGCCGTGGTGAGATCCTGTTTCGGCACCGGCGTCGCCGTGGGCGATGTGGAGCAACCGGCTAGGAAGGCAACGGCCAATAACAAGCGAAGGCATAGGGACAAGAGGCACTTTGTACTCATGGGGAGGTCCTTTCTTGACCACGTGCGTCATAGACGAACAAGTGGATCGGCGAGCCGGTGATATGTTGCCCGCCGGTTGTGAGGCCTTGCAACTGCAACTCGTGCTCACCGGGCGCAATGGGCCACAGCACATTGTAGGGCGGCGATGTCCAGGTGTGCCAGGGGCGGCCGTCCAACCACAAAACGAATTCGCGCAACGGCACTTGCGACGTCGCGGCGATCTCGATCTGCTGATAGGTTGTGGGAATGTCGGACACTAGTGCAAAGCGGCTGTTGGGCGCCGGGCGGACGAGGCGCAGTGGCCAAGTCGCACCTTCCCCTTCCCGGTTTGCCAAAGCATGGGCCACAGGTGCCGAGCCTTCTCTTTGGCTCACATCAGGTGGAAGGGGCAGCCCCTCTGCGATGGCCCAGCCCAGGGCTTCCGAAGGCCAGAAGGTCACGGTGCGCATCAGCCGGGCATCGGCCGGCGTGTCGTTTGAGGCTATCCTACCGGTGCGAGCGTCCAACGTCAATAGACGATGCAGGGAACAAACCTGCGCGGGGGCGTTTTCGGCCAAGAATAGCTCCACCCGGCGATGCGGACAAGCGGCGCTGGGCAAAAGGCCGGAGAGCGCGCACACTTCTACCTCGCGTAATCCTTCAGGGCGAGGCCAGGCCGGAGGTGTTTGGCGATGGACGCTGCGCATGACGGCGTTCCAGATCGGCGCCGCTCCGCTCACCCCCGAGACATGTTTCATCGGCTCGTTGTCGGCGTTACCCACCCACACGCCCACAACCCAGCGCGAGGAATACCCCAACGTCCAGTTGTCGCGCCACTCGGTGGTGGTGCCGGTCTTGACCGCGGCCGGGAAGGGCAATTCCAGCGGGCTGCCCAGGCCAAAGGTGGGGGCGCGTGCCACCTCGTCGGAGAGGATGTCGGTGATGAGGTAGGCCACCCGTTCCTCCAACACCCGTTCCGGCGGCGGTGAGCTGTGCTGATAAAGGATACGCCCGGTTGCGTCTTCAATGCGTTCGATGTACCAGGGGTGGACGCGATAGCCGCCGTTGGCCAGAGCGCCGTAGGCTGCGGTGAGCTGCAACAGCGACACCTCGCCGCTGCCCAGCGTCAACGCCAGGTCATGCTTGTCCGATCCTGTCCAGGTGGTGATGCCCAGACGATGGGCCATCTCGGTCAAGGCTTCGGGTCCGATCCGCTCCAACAGCCTCACTGCGGCCACATTGTAGGAACTGGCTAACGCCTCGCGCAAGGACACCGGGCCGTGGAAGCGGTAGTCATAGTTGATCGGTTGATAAGGTTGGCCGTCGTGGGTCAAGAACGAAGAGGGCACGTCGAGGATCATGGTCGCCGGGGAATAGCCGCGCTCAAAGGCCGCGGCATAGGTCAACGGTTTGATGGACGATCCAGGCTGGCGCAGCGCCAATACGGCGTTTACGGCGCCGTTGATCCTGGTGTCGAAATAATCGGGGCTGCCTACCATTGCCCGCACAGCGCCGGAATGGGGATCTAGGACGAGCACCGCCGCGTTGCGTACGTTATGCGCCGGTTCATCGGGCCGGGGCTCGTTCAAGCGGCGTAAATGGCGACGAACATGGTCTTCGGCGGCATGTTGCAGGTCCAAATCCAGCGTCGTGACCACGCGCAATCCGCCGGCTGCCATTGGCTGTGTGGCGCCTTGGGCTGCGTTTAGCAGGCGTTCCAGCTCGCTGCGCACGAGCATGACGAAATGGGGCGCTTCGATGGAAAAGGGCTCCGAGGCCAGCCGCAAAGGCTCGCGCAAGGCCAAGTCGGCCTGTTGGGCGTCGATATAGCCGGCCTTGACCATCAGCCGCAAGACCGTGGCCTGGCGTTCCTTGGCCGCTCGCAGGTCGAGATGGGGGTTGTAAAGGCCGGGGGCCTGCGGCAGCCCGGCGAGCAGCGCACATTCGGCCAGATCGAGTTGAGCCACCGGTTTGCCAAAATAGGAACGAGCCGCCGCTTCTACCCCATAGGCCATGTTACCAAAGTAGGTCTCGTTTAGGTAAAGGGCCAAGATTTCGTCTTTGGACAATGAGCGAGTGAGGCGGTAGGCCAGCAACGCCTCGCGCAGTTTGCGTTGCCAGTTACGTTGGGCCCGTTCGTCGTATTCCAAGAGCAAGTTGCGGGCGAGTTGTTGGGTGATGGTGCTGCCGCCGGAGACGATCTGGCCGCTGCGCAGATTCAGCCACAATGCCCGGACGATGGCGCTCAGGCTGACGCCGGGATTCTCATAGAAAGAGGCGTCCTCGGTGGCGATGATCGCCTGACGCAGAAAAAGGGGCACCTCCGAGAGGGGCACGGGGCGATGGAGCCCGGCATGGGGATCGACGATTTCATAAAGCAACCGCCCCCGGCTATCGACGAGGGTGTTCGACGGGGCCAGCGTATGGTTTGCCCAAGAGTCGGGCGTGGGCAAAGGCAAAATAGCCAAGGCGAACAGCGCTCCTCCTAGAAGCAAAAGCGCGAACGCTGCCAACACCCAAGCTATGAATCGGTGCCGTGTTTTAGGCACATCGCCTCCTACCAAACCTTTGACCTCGCACGCTGGAGGTGAGACGTCGGGGATGGTCGCTGTGTTCCCGACCCGGCGCATGGGCCGAGCCTAGAAGGTGCGCTCGACCAGCGAATGACCAAGTTCCCGCAGGGCATCTTGGGCAGGGTGGTCGATCCCGATGGCACGGAGATGGTTTTCCGCCCGCCGATAGTGTGTGCGCGCCTGCTCGCGGGTATATTCGTGCGCACCGCAGCGGCCCAGCAGGGCGAGAATGGAGGGTATGTCATCAGGGGAAAGAGAAGGTTGAGTGTAAATACGCGCCAGATCGTCATATCCGCGCTCGGCCTCCCAATGGAAGGCGTAAAGCACCGGCAACGTCTTCTTTTTGGTTAGAATATCGCTGGCCGCCGATTTGCCTGTGACGGCAGGGTCTCCCCAGATACCGAGTATATCATCCACGATTTGGAAGGTCAACCCCAATTCGCGACCAAAAGCGGCATACCTGTTGACCACGCGCTGCTCAGCGCCGCCCAAAATGGCTCCCACCGCCAGCGAAGCCGAAAGGAGCGCGGCCGTCTTGCCATGGATCATTTGCTCATACGCTTCTAACGAGACGCTCTCTTGGGTTTCGAACCAAAGGTCTAGATACTGGCCGGTGCAGAGCTCCAGACAGGCTTGATCTAGCTGACGCACGACGTGCAACAGCGTCGTCGGGCTGCAGCCCCGATCGCTCAAGCGATGTAAGGCCAAGCGCGCCAGGGTCCACATGGTATCGCCCGTGTTGATCGCCTGCGGCACGCCCCATAAAGCCCATACGGTGCGCCGATGCCGACGGGTTTCGCTGTGATCTTCGATGTCGTCATGGATGAGAGAAAAATTGTGGATCAGCTCGATAGAAGCCGCAGCTGGCAGGGCCATATGCCAATGGCCGCCTACCGCCTCGCAGGCCAGCAAGCACAGGATCGGCCTCAACCGCTTGCCCCCATCAGCTTCAACGGGGTTCAAGTCGGCATCGAGCCAACCCATGTGGTAGCGCATCATGGCGTATAGCGGCAGGATAGGGGCTGCTCCCTCTTGGCCGGGGCCGGCTAAAAGATCGCACAGCTCTTTTTCTATCGCTTTTCGATATGGCACGAGGTCTAGGGTCATGGATCGGGGTTAACTCCTGGTGAAAAGGCGGGATCGATCCAACGCTTTGATTGTGCGCGCGCCCACACAAAACATGGCGATGCGCAATTGCCGCAACACGACGGCCAATTTGGCGACGACGGCCTGCTCCGATTCCATCGCTGGCTGCAACAGCGGATAGGCCATGCCCACCAAGTCTGCGCCCAAGGCCAGGCATTTGCAAGCCATCACTCCATCGGTGATGCCCCCGCTGGCGATGAGAGGAAGGTTGGGGCAAGCCTGCCGCACAGCCACAAGAGCGTCGGCGGTGGATAGCCCCCAATCCCCAAAAGCCTCGGCCACCTGGGCCTCGGCGGCGGATGCGCTACGGTGGCGCTCCACCTGGCTCCAGGAGGTGCCCCCGGCCCCGCCTATATCCAACGCGGCCACGCCCGCCTGACATAGCACCTGGGCCACCCACGCCGAGAGCCCCCAGCCCACCTCTTTAACCAACACGGGGCACGGCATGGCCTGGCAGATGTCGGCGATGCGCTCCGCCAAACCGCGAAAGTTGGTATTGCCGTCGCGCTGGAGCGCCTCTTGCAACGGGTTGAGGTGCAGCACAAGGGCATCGGCCCCCACGCTCTCTACCGCTTGCCGACACTCTGTGGCCCCATAGCCGTAGTTGAGTTGCACCGCGCCGAGATTGGCGAACAACAAGATATCCGGCGCCACGTCGCGCACCTGGTAAGTGGGCAACAGGCGGGGATCTTCGATGGCTGCCCGCTGTGAACCGAGGCTCATGGCCAGGCCCAGGCTTTGGGCCGCGATGGCCAATCGGCGATTGATCTTTCGGGCTTCTTGGGTCCCGCCGGTCATGGCTGAGATGAGCAATGGCGCTCGCAACGCATGCCCCAAGAAATGGGTCGCGGTATCCACCTCGTCCAGGGCCATCTCGGGCAGGGCCTGATGCAGGAGGGCATAGCGCTCCAGCCCCGTGGTGGTCCCGGAACGCACGTCCTGGGTAAGGCAGATCTCCAGGTGTTCTTGCTTGCGATTGCTGTGAGAGTCCTCGGTGGTCATCATCCTTCTGTCCGAGTCTATCCAGGGAGGAATAAGCTGTCAAAGGGCTATAGGGTTCGCTTACCTTGCAAGCTTGAGCCCAACGCCAAGGTGAGGGGCAAAAGGGCGCATTCCGGAACATACACACTTGCCGAACCCTTGCGCTCTGTCACTTCCTACCTTATAATGTGTTTACAAGCGATAAAAGAATCGCCGGCCTCGGTGGGTGCCGGGAATCGGGAAACCTCCA
>JACIWY010000180.1 GCA_014360745.1 Chloroflexota bacterium | reverse complement strand
ACCGCCCGCCCCAACAATGCGTAATATCCCCCTTCAAAAGGAGCCATAAAGCGCCCAACCCAAACCCCGCCCTTTGCAGCTGGCGCCAATTCGATCGTCTTGATCACCTCAGCCCCCGCCGTGTCGGTTCCGTCCAGCCGATAGAGGTCCGCCCACACCCTCTCCCAGCTTACCCCTTGTACGCCTTCTATCGTCGCGGTGAGGGTGACGGCCTCACCAGGGCGATACCAGGTGCGATCGCTGGCCAACGTCAACCCCTCCAAAGCAGAGCCTTCTGGCGCCCTTTGCTCCGCGTAGACGACGAAACGAGCCGCTTCCTCGGCATCCTTTGCGACTTTGAGCTCGACCGTCCAAGGACCAGGCAGCGTGTCGGTCAGGATATAAGCGGCGAAATCGGCAAAATCGAGGGCCAGATATTCGGCCTCGTCGGGCAGATCGTCCGGCGTGATGAGGCGGCCGGAAGGATCGCGCAGGTGCATCTCGGGGGCCGGGCCCTTCCAGCGCAGATAGAAGCGCGCCCCTTGTTCGGCCTCCAAGGGGATCGGCGGCAGAAAGACGGTCTCGCCTGGGTCAATATTCCCCGTCCGCAACGCGCTGCGCGGGTCGCGCTTGGGCACAGGCGCCGAGAGGTCGGCCGAACGGCCCATGCCGGGCATGTCGCCCACGCCGAACAAATAGGGGCGAATATGGGCCTCGTACGTCGTGCGCGGGAAGAGCAATGAAGGCAAGGCCAGGGCGATGATCTCCTGGCTCCAGGCATGGACATCCTCCGTCACCGCCCGCACGACGCCCGAATGCCAAGCCTTATCGCCGGGATATGTCGGCGGCCCCAGGGCGCTCCAAGCAGACACCAACCCGTCGCCGGGAGGAAGCTCGCGAAAGAGATCCGGCAGTTCCTCCTGACGCGCATCTCCGGCGATGAGCACGTAGGGCACATCGAGACGATGCGCGTGTGTTTGGTTGAACAGATCGGCATGTAAGGGCGTCAACTCGACCGCCGAGGGCTCTTGGCTCCAGGCCAACCGTTCCCATAGCAATAGGGTCAACCAGAGGTGCTCGCCGCGATGTGGCGTGCCGAGGATAAAGGCGCGGGCCACATCGCCGGCGTACAGGTCCGATTCTAAATAGGCGCGCACATTAAGGCCCCCCATGCTAAAGCCCACCAAGTAAACCTGATCGGTTCCGCTCTTCGCTTTGGCCTGGCGGATCACTTCGCGCAAACGACGGGCGTTCTGATGAAGGGTTTGCTCAGGTCGGATGCCCGTGGCATAGACGGGGAGAAAGCCGTCTTCGCGCAGCCAACGGGCCAGGAACCAGAATTCGCTGTCCTCCAAGCGATCGCTGTTGGGGCCACGCCAGCCATGGACCAAAACCACCGGCAATCGCGCCGGAGCGCGTAATGCGAGAGGCCCCTGTACGGCCACCCCTTGGCCATATGTGCCCACCCATAGCCGCCCCTGACGATCCAAGGCCAAAGCGCTGACGGCCGTCCGGGGCAAGCCCTCGACGCGATCTTGCCACAACTGGTCCCCCTGCCAAAAGAAAAGCCCGCTCAATGCGCCGATCCATACCCCGTCGTTCACAGGCAGCAACGCCGTCACCGCCCCGACCCGTTCTATTCCGGCGGGCGTGCGCCATATTCCCTTTGTCGGTTCCAAGATGTGCAGACCGCGAGGCGTGCCCACCCACAAAGTGTCTCCTACCTGCGCCAATGCCGTGACCTCGGCGTTGACTCGACCGGGGAGATCGAAGGTAGTGAAGCGGCCCTGCGCATCGAGATGGGCCAAGCCGGCGCGCTCCGTGCCGATCCACAGCCCCCCACATCCATCGGGAAGCAACCGGGTCAGCCAGTCGCTGGGCAATGCCGAATCGCCCCGCCGATAGACCGTCCGGCGGCCTTGTTGGAGCAGGGCCAACCCGCGCCCATAGGTGGCGACCCATATTCCATCCGGCGCCGGGGCCAGATCGCTGATCCAATCGCCGAGCGCCGCCGAGCCTTCATCGGCCAAGCGTTGCCAGGCATCGCCGCTGAGGACGGCAAGACCGCCTCCCCAGCTTCCAGCCCAGACTGCCCCCTCAGCCTCGGCCAAGGCCGTGATGGCTCCACGAACCAATCCGTTGCCGGCGCTGTACATGCGCAGCTGCTGCCCATCCCAATAGTTCAGCCCGCGCGAGGTGCCGATGAGCATGCCTCCGGAGGGGGTTGCAGCCAATGCCTGCACCGTGTCGCCCAACAGGCCGTCGGCCGTGCGTACGCTCGTCCAGTTTCCATCTGCCCTGGGCAATGAGGGCCACAACAAGCTCAGCAACAGAAGCGGCAAAGCGGCGAACGCCGTGAGCGCTATCCTTTTCGGTATGGTGGGGCGCTGAAGCAACCACATGGGCATATCGACGATCAAGGGCCGGCGCTTACTTGGCCGGCGGGCCGGTGGGCTTGACCTCCAGCGGCGTCCGCTCAAGGGTCGGCGTATAGGTCGCCGTCGCCGTTGGCGTGCCGGTCGGGGTCGGCGTGATCGTCGGCGTATCGCTAGACGTCGGCGTCAGGGTGATGGTAGGGGTCTTGCTGGGCGTGTAGGTGATGGTCGGCGTGCGCGTGACCGTCCTCGTCCGCGTCGGCGTTCTCGTCCTCGTTCGCGTCGGCGTGCGCGTCCATGTCGGATACAGCGTGCGGCTGGGCGTGTAGGTGGGCGTCGGCCCTCGGGTAAAGGTGGGGCGTGGGGTAAAAGTGGGCCCTTCCGTCCAGGTCGGCAGCGGACTTGGGGTGAAAGTCGCCGTCCCCGTCGGCGTCTCGGTGGGCAACGTCATGAGCACGCTCAGCTCATAGGTGCGCTCGGGGCCATACCGCCCGCCGTTGCTGACGACGATCACCGCCGTGCCATCTTGATCGGCGGTAAAAGAGAGCTCCGAAGCCAGTGTGCCCGGCGAAATATCGTCGTTCTCCACCGCCAAGCCGTAAAAGCTCAATTCCAGCCGGGTATCCACGCCCACGGCGAGGTTGGAGGTGACGACGATATAAGCCCGCCCCGCTTTGGCACGGAGCACGACGCGATCTATATCTCCGTCTGGGTTAAAGCTGCGCTGTTGCGTTTCGCCCACCGAGATGGGGACGGGCTGCTGATCGTCCGGCTCATAGACGTCGTCGGGCACTCCTGGGGTCGGTGTCCAGGTGGCCGTGGGGGCATCGGTCGGCAAACTTACCAAGCTCTGACCGGGAAAAGGCACCGGTTGGGGCGAGGTGTTCGCCTCACGCGTATCGGCCAAGGGCGTTATGGTCATCGCCCGTGGAGCCACCGTCGGCGAAAGCGCAGCCACTTGATCCGGGGGCGCCGATACGCCGGCCAACGCGGCGCCAAAGCGGATCAAACCAAAGAGCAGTGCCACCAAGACGACCCCCGCCACAGCGGCGAGCGCACGGTTGGAGGATAGTTGTTCCGCCACGACGCGCAACTGCCCCCAGGTATTCTGATCGCGCACCGCTTCTAGATCGCGGCGCATTTCCTCGGCCGTCTGGTAGCGGTCCGCCGGGTCTTCTTCCAGCGCCTTCATCACCACACTGTTCAACGCATGGGGCACATCGGGGTTATAAACACGCGGCGGCACGCGGTTACGCACATAGAGTCGCCCGGTGAGCATTTCATAGAGCACAAGGCCCAAGGAGTAGAGATCGGAACGCTGGTCCAGATAGCCGGTGCTTGTGCTTTGTTCCGGCGATTTGTAGGCCGGCGTTCCAGGATGGCCCACGGCCTCTTGGGTACGCCGCGTCTCGTGCCCGACCTGCGCCACGCCAAAATCGGTGAGCTTGGCCACGCCTTCGCGGGTGATGAGGATATTGCTAGGTTTGATGTCGCGGTGGACGATGTCCCGGCGGTAGATAGCCTCGATGGCCCGACAGATATCGATGGCAATCTGGATAGCCCAGGCGATGTCCAGCGTTCGCGGAGCTGAAAGGGGAGCTTCGATCGCCTCGGCGGGCGCTTCCGCCGATGGCGCCTGTCCTTCCGCCCGAGCGGGCGCAGGTTCAGCCGCCGCCTCCCTGCCCTCTTCCAACTCGCGCAGCCGTTCCCCGGCCGCGAGTGGCTTGGGAGGCGCCAGGTCGATGGTGCCAGCGAGGATTTCCTCCAGGCTGCCCCCGTCCACATATTCGAGGATCAAATACATGTTGCCCTGGGCGTCGGTCTCCAGGGCATAGGCGGTGACGACGTTGGGGTGGGAAAACTGGCTTACCGTGCGCGCCTCTTTGCGGAAGCGCGCCTGATATTCAGCCCACTCCTCCGGCGAGGTGCGGTCACGGAGCAGCTCTTTGATGGCCACATAGCGTTCCATCCCCTCGTCGTAGCCGAGGTAGACCTGGCCAAAGCCGCCCTCGCCGATGGCCGAGATGACCCTGTATTTGTCCGCCAGGATGGCGCCTGGAGTGAGCACGATGGGCGATCCTTCCCGTGGCACGGCCCAAGCCGCGCCTGTGCCCAGGTAATGGATAATATCTTGGGCGAGTATAGCATCATCGACGTCACACGCCAAGCTCATGAATGGCGCATATTCGATCGGGCAAGCCCCCTTGGCTCCGCCACCCTTTTGGTATATGATGCGCCCGATATTCGTCGCAGGAGGGAGAAAGATGGCCAGATTTCGCGGTATCTTTTCTATTGCCCAATCACCCTTTGATGAAATGGGCGGCTTTGTGTGGGCCGATTTCGAGAGGGAATGCGATTGGATCGTGCGCGCCGGCGCTCACGGCTTGGTCTGGCCGGTGATGGCCAGCGAATTCACCGTCCTTTCCACCCGCGAGCGCGTGCAGGGGGCCAAGATGGCGGTAGAGGTCGTCGGCGGGCGCATCCCCGTAGTCATCGGCGTGGCCGACACCAGCAAAGATGGGGCGGTCTACCTGGCCGAGGAGGCGGCCAAAGCCGGCGCCGATGCCATCATCGCCATGCCCCCTTGGGCCACGCACATGAATCGCAACGAGCTCTTTGAGGACTATTATCGGGCGTTGGCCGCGGCGGTGAACCCCAAACCGGTGATCATCCAGAACTGCGGCCCGCCCCTGGGCTCCAGCCTGCCGGGCAAATTCGTCGTAGAATTGTGCCAAAAGATCGAGAACGTCAGCTATCTCAAGGAGGAAAAGCCCGTGCAGGGACACTCGGTCAGCGAGGTGATCGCGTTGGCCGGCCCCGAGGTGTTGGGCGTCTTTTCCGGCTCCGGCTGCAAGTGGATCTTTACCGAGTACAAGCGCGGCGTGTGCGGCAATATGCCCGCCGCCACCTTTACCGATATCGATGCACAGATCTGGAACCTGCTGGAGGCCGGCAAGGAGGCCGAGGCGCGCAAGATCCACAACACCCGCCTGATCCTGGAGAACGCTCTGATGAGCATGCCCCCACGTGCGGCCCGCAAAGAGATCATGGTGCGGCGCGGCGTGTTCTCCATCGCCGGCGGCCGCAATCAACTCGACGCTCTAGATGACATAGATCGCGCCGAGATCGACTATGCTTACGCCTTGTTGGAACCGTATTTTACCGTGTAGCGCAGGCAGGTGCCCGGCTATTTCCAGGAGGAGAAAACGATGACCGACCGATTTCGTGGCATCTTTAGCATCGCCTATACGCCCTTTGACGCCCGCGGCGATCTGTTATGGGACGACTTTTATAACGTCTGCGATTGGATCGCCCGCTCCGGCGCGCATGGTTTGGTCTGGCCGGTGATGGCCAGCGAATTCACCGTCCTTTCCTTTCCCGAGCGCGTGCGCGGGATCAAGATCGCCGTGGAAGCCGCGGCCAGGAGGGTGCCCGTTGTCATCGGCGTGCACGATACCAGCAAGGCCGGGGCCGTGGCCCTGACCGAGGTGGCGGCCCAGGCCGGCGCCGATGCCGTCATCGCCATGCCGCCCTGGGCCACCAAACTAGAAGATCGCGCCTTGATCGAGGACTATTATCGGGCTATCGCCGAGGTGGCTCAGCGGCCGGTATGGGTGCAGAATATCGGCGGTGGGCTGGGCTCCGCGTTGCCGGCCGAGTTCGTCGTCAGGCTCTGCCGCGAGATCGAATGGGTACAATATCTCAAAGAGGAAAAGTCGCCCCAGGGACACTCGGCGAGCGAGGTCATCGACATGGCCGATGAGGCGGTCAAGGGGGTCTTTACAGGATCGCCCTGTTATTGGATCATCCCGGAACACGCCCGCGGCGTGTCGGGCTGTTTGCCGGGCTCTTATATCCCCGATGTGGACGCGCGCATCTGGAACCTGCTAGAGGCCGGCGCAAAGGCCGAGGCGCGGCGCATCCACACCCTCAAATTGGTGTTGGAAAACGCCATGCGCGCCATCCCCTACCCGCAGGCGGCCAAAGAGGTGCTTCGGATGCGCGGTATTATCTCCGCGGCGGCGGCCCGTGGGCCGAAACCGGTAAAGCTGGACAAATACGACATCGCCGACCTAGAAGAGGCGTTGGACATCGTCCGGCCGTTCTTTGTAGAATAATTTTTGTGTCCGTCCGGAGGGTATCACACATCTCCCGACTGCAAAAGGGCGCGCTTTTAAAGCCGGATTCATCCGGCGCGGTTTTGGAGCCGAGGGATTTATCCCCGGCGGGCTTGGTGCAGGCTCGCTGTAATTTAGCGCTCGTTCCGCAATTCATCATCCCAGGCGGTGGCGACAAATGCCGTGATCGTTCAACGAAGAAGGAGGCATGATGCCTCTCTGGCAGCTCTTCTACCATATTGTCTGGAGTACAAAGGGACGGGCGCCGATCCTGCAACCTGATGTCGAGCCGCTGGTGTATGATCTGGTGCGTAGCAAGGCGACGGGGTTGGGGGCGGTGGTCTATGCGCTCAACGGCATGCCCGATCACGTGCATCTGGTGGTGGCCATTCCCCCAAAGATCGCCGTGGCGCAGTTTATCGGCCAGGTCAAGGGGGTGGCTGCGGCGCGATTCAACAAACGTGAGGGCTGTTTGACGCCACTGTATTGGCAGAGCGAATACGCCGTCTTTTCGTTGGATAGCAAGCGCTTGTCCAATCATGTCGCGTATGTCAACGCGCAGAAGGTGCATCACCGCCAGCGGACGACGATCCCCCTTCTGGAGCGAACAGCAACGCGCGGGCATAAATGCCGCACGCTACAAAACGACGCCC
>JACIWY010000018.1 GCA_014360745.1 Chloroflexota bacterium | reverse complement strand
TACATCCGCGATTTGGGTAGCGAAAAAGTCAAACTCTTTGTAGGGCCGCTCTATTTACAAGACGGCACGGCGTATCTAAGCGCAGGGCAAGTGGCCACGCCGGAGCAAATCTGGTATCTACCCCAGCTCTTGCGCGGCATGGAGGGCGCAAGCTTTTAGCTACCCGGGCGGTTGCGACCTGTCGATGAAGATCGAGTTACAGGACATTTCTAAATATTATGGTTCGTTGCGGGCCAACGACCACGTGTCGCTGACGGTGCACGGCGGGACGATCCACGGCCTGCTGGGTGAGAACGGCGCCGGCAAGACGACGTTGATGAAGATCCTTTCCGGCTATCAGCCGCCCGATGCCGGGGTGATCTTTGTCGACGATCGGCCGGTACGTTTTACCTCGCCGGAGGAGGCGATCGCCGCCGGTATTGGCATGTTGCACCAGGATCCCCTGGATGTGCCGCAGATGACCGTCTTGGACAACTTTATCCTGGGTTGGCACACTCGCCTGTTGCAACCCAGACGTCGGGGACGTAGGGAGCTGCTCCGGCAATGCGAGCGTTTTGGCCTGCGCTTGGATCCCGATGCCCCGGTCGGCACACTGACGGTAGGGGAGCGACAGCAATTGGAGCTGGTGCGTTTGCTTTCCCTGGGGGTGCGCACGATCATCTTGGATGAGCCTACGACGGGGATCTCGGCGATACAAAAGGAGCGCCTGTTCGCAACGCTGCAACAGTTGGCCAACGAAGGGCTATCGGTGATCTTGGTCTCGCACAAGCTGGACGACATCCAAGCGCTCTGTTCTGAAGCGACGGTCTTGAAGCAGGGGCAGGTCACCGGGCACAAGAGAGCCCCCTTTGACCCAGATGAGTTGGTGGCCTTGATGTTCGGCCAATGTCTGACGACCTTTCCCAGGGTATCGGTGTCGCCGGGCCCCCCTGTGCTCACGGTGGAAAACGGCGAGGTGCATGGCGCGCGATTGACCGTCTCGGGAATCAATCTGACCGTTCGCGCCGGCGAAGTCATTGGAGTAGCCGGGCTAGAAGGCAGCGGCCAAGAGCTTATGTTGCGAGCCTGCGCCGGCATTCACAGGCTGCGCAGCGGCCGCTTGCTGATCGATGGACGGGACATGACCCGTGCCCCATACCGTCGTTTTTTAGAGCTGGGCGTGGCCTTTGTCCCGGCAGCGCGGCTGGAAGAAGGATTGGTGTCCGGGCTTACCATCCGTGAACACGTCTGCCTGCGAGAGCGAGCCGATGGCTTTTTCATCCCTTGGGAGGCGGTCGAACGGCACAGCCAAACGCTGATCCAAGAGTTCAACATCATAGGGCGGCCGGAGACGGCCGTGCAGGCCCTCTCGGGCGGCAATCAGCAACGCACGATCCTGGCGCTCCTGCCCCGGCGCCTGCGTCTGGCCATCTTGGAGCATCCGACACGCGGGCTGGATATGGAATCCACCGAGTGGGTATGGAACCGCCTACTCCAACGGCGCAAAGAGGGGACGGCGATCCTCTTTTCCTCCGCCGACCTGGACGAGTTGGTCGAACATAGCGATCGCCTCCTGGTCTTCTCGGGCGGGGTCATGTCGGGCCCCGTAGACGCGGCGACGATCACTTGCGATGCATTGGGGCATATGATCGGTGGCCGCGAGCAAACCAATGCTCCCCAGGCGTCGGCGCCGCTCCCGGTGGTCCGCTAAAAACGTTTGAGGAAACAGAAAAATGCAGACCTTACGACTTGGACGGACCAACTTGATGGTCACCGCCGTCGGCTTTGGCGGCATTCCCATCCAGCGCCTCAACGAGGAAGACGCCGTGGCCGTGGTGCGCCACAGCTTGGACCTGGGCATCAACTGGATCGACACGGCTCATGGGTACACCACCAGCGAAGAGCGCATCGGCAGGGCGATCGCCGGGCGCAACCCGCGCCCTATCTTGTGCACCAAAAGCCACGGCCTGACGGCCGAGGCCTATGCGCAGGAAGTCGAGCAGAGCTTTCAGCGGCTGGGTGTGAACTATATCGACGTATACCAGTTTCACGGGGTGAGCAAAGCCGAGCAATTCGACAAGATCACCGCGCCCAATGGCCCTCTAGACGTGGCCCGCCGGTTGCGCGATGAGGGACGCATCGGCCATATCGGCGTGACCTCGCATAACCTGGACGTAGCTATCGAACTGGTCCAATCAGATCTGTTCGAGACGCTGATGTTCCCTTTTAATTTCATCACCCGCGAGCCGGCGGAGCGGCTGATCCCTCTATGTCGTCAGCATGACGTAGGCTTTATCGCCATGAAGCCGATGGGCGGAGGCCTACTGGAGGATGCCACGTTGGCCTTCAAATGGCTGCGCCGCTTCCCAGACGTGGTGCCTCTGGTGGGCATCCAGGCTCTGGCCGAGATCGACGAGATCATGCGGATCATGGAGGGCCCGGCGGAGCTCTCGGCCGAGGAAGAGGCGCGCATCGAAGCGATACGACAGGAGCTAGGCACGCGCTTTTGCCGTTCATGTGACTATTGCCAGCCCTGCTCGGTGGGCATCCATATTTCGAGCGTTATGCGCCTACGCAGCGCCGCCAAGCGTTTTCCGGCAGAACGCTTCTATGGCCAGCAGACCCAACAAATGGTCGCTTTGGTTGAGGAATGCATCGACTGCGGCAAATGCGAGGAACGTTGCCCCTACGAATTAGAGATTCGCCAGACCCTGCGCGAAAACGCAGAATGGTACAAGGAACAGATAGCCCTGCACCAGAGCGGGCGGGCATGATCCGGCGCGAAAGGGAGAAAAAGGTCTATGAAGATCACGGGAGTGCGGTTTAAACCTTTTGTCATCCGCATGTCTCGGCCATTGGGCGACGCCAACGGCCCGCGTGGGCGAACGCATATGGCCGGCCAGGTCGTTTTTTTGGACACCGACGAAGGGTTAACGGGGGTCTCTCTAGGTGGCCCGACCACCATCATGCAACAACTGGTCGACAATGTGCTCGTCGGCCACGATCCGCGCGGCGTGCGCGGGCTGTGGAAAAAGATGGTCGACGCGGTGTTCAAGGGCGGCAATCGCGGCGAGGCCGGCGCGGCGCTTTCCGCGCTGGACGTGGCGCTATGGGACCTCAAGGCCAAAGCCAACGACGAGCCGCTGTGGAAAACGTTGGGCGCCTCGACGCGCAAGGTCAAGGCCTACGCCAGCGGCATCGACTATCCCCTTTCCAACGACGAGTTGCGCGCCTTTTATGAGGGCATGGCCGCCAAGGGCATCTCGGCCGGCAAGCTCAAGGTGGGCCTGGACATCGAGTACGACCTGGAGCGGATCGGTATCATGCGCGACGCCCTGGCCAAATCGGGCAAAAGGCCGGAGTTGATGATCGATTCGAACGAATACTGGTCGCCCAAACAGGCCATTCGTTATATCAGCATTTTTGAGCGACATTATGACCTGACCTGGGTAGAAGAACCGGCGCGGCGTTGGGATTACCGCGGACTGCGCGCGGTCTCTAAGGCGGTCAAGGCGGCGGTGGCCACCGGCGAGAACCTGGACGAGATCGGCGACTTTATGGCCCTCATCGCCAACGAGGCGGTGGATGTGATCGAGGTGGGCATAGGAGCTTCCGGCTTTACCGGGATGATGACCATCGCCGACATGGCTTACGGTTTTGAAATACCGGTCGCGCTCATGAACTGCCCGGCCAACTACTCTGCCCACGTGGCGGCGGCGTTGCCCAACCATTGGATGATGGAATGGCTCGACGCGGGCCGCGATGCACTGATGATTCACAATCATCGGGTGGAAGATGGCTGGATCGTGCTCAGCGATGATCCCGGTCTGGGCATCTCTTTCGATATGGAGAAACTCGAGGCTGCCGGCCGAACGCAGTTACCCGCCGGCGAGGGTTTTGGTTGGGGGAGGCGTCGGGGCGCCGGGTTGTACCTGGTTGGCCCGAACGAGCCGGAAGAGATCGACGAAGAATAGTTGTCTCATTGTCGGGGCGCGGGGTTCTGGCTCACGCCCCTTTCGATGGGTTATTCGCCTTAGGCCGAGGGGGTAGTCGAGGCGTCGAGGGACGTTTCTTCCTCGGTAGGGGCTCGCTGCTCCAAATTCCCCTGGGTTAGGACGGCATCCTCCAAGTAAAACACCGAAGGGATCATCAGGCTCGTTAGAGCACCTAGAATGAACACCCATCCCCCAACTTGGAACCACAGGCGCGGGCCGGCGATTTCGCTCACCCCTCCCGCTACGAGCAAACCCAAAGGGGCGGCAGCGGAACAAAGGCTACCCACTAACGTAAACACTCGGCCCTGCATATAGTTGGGCACTTTGGCCTGCAGGATGGCATAGATCGGCCCGTTGCAGATCGGGTTGCAGAAGCCGAAAATGCCCTGGCCTAATAGCGCAAGCCATAACATGGTCGCCGGGCTAAAGCCAACGAACACCACCCCCACGCCCAATCCCATGAGGCCGATGAGCGAAGTGAGCATTTGCCGCTTGAACCCTCCCCAGGCGCTGAGCGTGAGACCCCCGGCCAACATGCCGATGCCCCATGCCGATTGTAACCAACCCAGCTCCAGCGCACCCCGCCCGAAATGCTTGGTGACCAGGAGAGGCAAGAGCGAGTTGAGGGGCCAAGCGATAAAGTTGGCGACCACAGCCAACGTCATGAGAACCGCCACCCCCGGCCAGCGCCGGATGAAAAAGATCCCTTCCAAGACGTCGCGCAACACCGTGGTTTTGGCCTCACCCTGGCGCTGTGGTCGGGGGATTGGCGTGGCCATCACCAGGACAATGGCGAGAACGGCCGTGACGACATCGACGGCCATGACCCAGTGCAGGGGCAAGAGCGCAACCAACAATGCACCCACCGAGGGCGAAGCGATATTGCGCAAGCCCATCATGGTGTGATCCAACCCCTGGACGCGGGCCAGATGCTTTTCGGGCACCATGAGTGAGATCGACGACGACACCGCCGGCCAATGAAAAGCCCCACCTAGCCCTCTGACAAACAAGATCAGGTAAACATGCCACATCTGCAGCACATCGGCCCACATTAGATAGACAAGCCAGGCCGAAAAGAGCGCCACGACCCCGTCGGCGACGACCATGACCACGCGCCGAGACCAACGATCCACCAACGCCCCCACAAAGGGCCCCAGCACCAAACCGGGCAGCATCGCCACCAATGCAGAACCGGTCAAGGCCAGCGCCGAGCCGGTCTCGCGGGTGACCCACCAGATGAGCCCAAACCCGGCGACCGCGCTGCCGACCAGTGAAAGCTGCTGAGCACTCCATAGGGTGAAAAAGGGGCGCGCCCAACCGCCATTCGGCGTGCCTTCTGTGGTTGCCAACGTGTTACCCCCTCATCGAACAAGGTCCAAGGCCGACCGGATTTGGATGCGTGCCGACGCTCCAGAGGCGCAAGGATAGGCGCTCGGAGAGAGTGTTGTCTCTAGGCCCGATTGGTAAGATCGGGCAGCCTCGCAAACGCCCCTCTAGAGGCCGACAGAGGAAACGTTTACAGGCCGCCATACTCTCCACAATAATCTTGAGCAGCCTGAGCAAAAGCCTCTAAATTCTCCAGAGGCACATCCAAATCAAAGGGCGCCGACGGGCATAGAATATAACCACCGCCGGGCGCCAAAATATCCAGGCAGCGTCGCACTTCGGCGCGGATCTCTTGCGGCGTGCCGTGCGTCACGATCTCGTGGTTCACCCCGCCTCGAAGACAAACCCGGCCGCCGATGCGCCGCTTGACATCGGCAGGATCTAGGTCGCCGGAGGCACCCGTAGGCGTGATCGGCTCCAAATAGTCGATGCCGATATCGACCATCGATTCGAGCAGGGCATTGGCCTTGCCACAATCGTGATAAAGGACGTATTTGCCAGCCTTTTTGGCGACCTGGGTCAGGCGTTCATCATAAGGTTTGACAAAACCATCAAAGACCTTGCGCGATAGGCCCATGCCGACGTACGATTCATTGATAAAAAAGGTCTCCACCGGCGATTGGCAAAGCAGCTCGGCCTGTTTGGCTAACCAATCGCAAAGCAACCCCAAAAAGCGATGGGTCCAGGCCGGGTCAAGATAAGGGTCCATCGCCATCTGTTCCATGCCGCGTAGATAGCAAGCCTGTTGCCAGATGCCGTTGATACCGACGTAACCCAGGCCACGTTCTCCAAGCTGTTCCCAACGGGCGCGCAGGGCCGCCCGATCGACACGGGGCTCTGGCAGGCAGGCAAGACAATCCAGATCACCCTCTTCCTTGATCAGCGGCTCGATTTGCCAGCCAGAGTGGCCGGGCCGTTCCCCGTAAAGGGTGCGCAACGTCCCGGCCGGCGTAGTCACCGTATACGTGGTGATCGTGTCTCCGTTGATGCGCGCCACCTCGCGGGCTACCTCCCAACGGCCGGGCTCCTCCATGCGCCAGGGAAGATGTTCGGCGCCGCCCAGCCCAACAAGGGGATCAAAGCCGAATATCGTCTGCGAGGCCAGCCTGGCCTCGAAGGGATCTTGGTAATGGACCAGTCGCGGCGCCAGGTGGGTGTCATAAAAGTCGGCGATATAGTAGGTGATATTGGCCGGCACTCGGTCCACCGGCTCGCGACGAAGGGCGGCCAAAAGCCGTTCTTTGCTGTTCATCCTCGCTGCTCCTCAAGTAAATCAAGGCGATAGGACGGCGCCCATTATAACGCACGGGATAGCCGAGGCAAGGCTGAGCAAACGGCGTGCTGGAGCCCCTCGATCCACGAGGCCGTTTCCAGGCGCACCACCTCAACGGCGATATCCCCCTCCTGGATGCGAACCAACACATAATGATAAAAAGCCTCGCGCCCTTTGGCCGGATAGAGAGGCGCTCCCCCGCCGCCGGTGATAATATAGCGCACGCCGTTGCGTCGAGCGTCGTCAAAGCTGTGTATGTGGCCGCTCAACACCAGATCGACATTTTGAGCCTCCACAAGGGCCATAAAGGCCTCGTTGCCCCTGGCCATAATATGGCTTGTGCCGGCGGGGTCGAACGGCGGATGATGCAATGTCACCACCTTGACGGGCCGATCGGTGGCGGCCAGATCCGCAGCCAGCCACTCGAGCTCGTCTTGATCGACGCTGCCCAAAGAGCTGTTTATGAAACTGAAATGAGCCGGCCCTTGATCCAGCGAGTAATGCGCCGCGGGAGCGCCGCTGTGCCTGAGATAGGCGCTCAAAAGGCCATCGCCGTTGTCGTGGTTGCCGGGCACCGGATAAAAGGGCACGGTCAGCTCGGCTAGCAGCTCGGCCACGTGGCGAAACTCTTGGTCGCTGCCCCAACTCACCAGATCGCCGGTGTGAATGAGAAAGGCCGCCCCTCGCGCAGCCACATCAGCCATGATCTGCCGAAAAATATCGTCGCGCCCCCGCGTATCGCCACAAACGGCGAAAAGGAGCGTCTCGTCGCTTTCGGAGCTCAAAGACGCGCTTGTCGCCGACGCCGTAGGGGTCGGCGATGCGGTGGAAAACGGCGGGGGAGTCGGCCAAACCGGTGTCGGCGAAGGGCGCTCCTCCTTAGGCAAGGGGCTGGCCAAAGGGAGCGGGCTGGCCACAGGCCCCTTTAGGGCGGGCTCAGGTGTCGCCAGGGCCAGCGTTGGCGAGGGCTGGGCTGGTGGCGTCCAAGTAGGAACGAGGATCGTGGGCCGTGGCGTCGGCGAAGGTGGGGGCGCGAATCGGGGCGGGCGAAAGGCGACCGCATAGCTGCATATCATACTGGCCACGACGATGACGCTCAAGACCCAGAAATAGATTTGTCTCCGCGCCCCCTTGGTCCGTCGCATGGAGCTCTCCTTCTAGAATAATCCAGATACCTTGCTACCCTCTTTCGAGCCCGCGATTATTCGCGCTTTTGGCAAAAGGCCAGCCCTTGTTGAGCCACCGACGAGCCGGGATTCAACTCCAAAGCCTCTTCGAACCAGGGCTTGGCCCGATCACACTGGTCGAGATAGGCGTAGGCAAAACCCAATGTGTAACAGATATCCTCCGAGCGCGCCCCTAGCTCGATGGCTTTTTCCAGATGGGGGATGGCTTCCTCATAGTTGCGGCGCATATAGTAAAGAAGGCCCAGATGGCCATACGCCGGCGCGTAAGTGGGATCGACCTCCAACGCTTTTTCGAGCTGGGCGGCGGCCATTTCGTACATCTCTTGGGCAAAATAGGTCCAGCCCAGTTGGTCGTACCCTTGGGGATCGCGCGGATCGACTTGGGTGGCCCGCTCAAAGCTATAGGCCGCCTCTTCCATATTGCCCAACGCGCGATGGTTGCGGCCCAGATCGTGATAGATATAGGCCAGGTTCGGGTTCAGATCGAGGGCCGCCTCGTATTCATAGATGGCATCTTGATAGCGCCCCAACAGTTCGTACACATATCCCAGGTTGCGCCGCACAAAGGGATTGGCGCTGTCGAGCTCCATCGCTTTTTTGATGGTCTCTTGGGCGTCGACGACCCGACCATAATCCCCATAGGCCTCGGCCAGAAAGGCATACCCCAGAGCATAGTTGGGATCGATTTTGGTCGCCTTGAGGCAGGCCGCGATGGCTTCGGCCACTTGGCCATCCCAATCCAAGACCATGCCCAAGATAGCCTGGTTCTCGGCCGATTCGGCGTTGATCTCCACAGCGCGCCGCGCCATCTGCAACGCCTCGCCTCGGCGATGCCGCAAGGCCAATACCAGGCCCCAACGGGCATAGGCCACATCGAGGAGCGGATCCAACTCGGTGGCGCGCCTGTATTCGGCGATGGCCTCATCGTAGCGGCCCTCGGCAAAGAAACGGTCTCCCACGCCGACGTGCTCGATAGCGCTGATTTCGGTGGGGGTAGGCGTCGGCAAGGGGCCCCATACAGCCTCCAAGATGACCTTTTCTTTGCTGTATAGGTACGAAGCGATGATTAAAGCGACGAGGGCAGAAAGGAGCCAGGGCCAAAAAGGGCCTCGCCTTCGCCGCCGCATAGGTTGCAAATACATGGCTATACGCTCATAAGGGCGCGTTCGTCGGATTGAAAACATGAGGCCGCGCGCCGATCAGGTTTAGGATTATAACATCTACCCAAGGGTGGGCAAACTTTGCGGCTCCGGCTTTGCCTCCTATAATGGGCGCCATGCAGAGCAGTGGATCGTACCGTAAGCGGAGACGGGCGATGGGATGGCTCAAAAGAATATGGACCGCCCCTTTTTTTGTCGGGCTTGTGATCGGGTTCGCCGCCTGTTACCGGCCGGAGGTAGCTCTCTCTTCGAGGCCGCAACCCGCTCCGACGAGGCCGACGCCATGGGCGCGCCCCACGGAGACGCCCTGCGCCGGCGCGCTGGATGTATTTACCGACCCGGCCGGCGCAGAGGTGATGCTGGACGGGCAACCGTTGGGCGTATCCCCACTGCACTGCGAGGCGCCGCCGGGGCGCCATATCCTGCGCGTCGCCCGTCAGGGCTTTGAGCCCATCGAACAAGAGATCGAGCTCTGCGGCCCTTTGCAGATTTCGGCCTCGTTGCGCGACGTCAGCCCACCGGAGGTCATCCTAGATCCCGTGCCCGAGACGGTGCGGCCGGCCGATGGCCTCAAGATCTCGGCCACCGCTCAGGACAATGCGCGCATTCTGGGCCTCAAGCTCTACATCGATGAGGCGCTCGTGCAGCAGGTGGATGAAGATTTCCTGCTTTACAGCGTCGACACCCAGTCCCTGGCCCGTGGGCCCCATCGTGTCATCGCAGAGGCCTGGGATGAGGCGGGCCACGTGGGCCGGGCACAGGCTACTTTTCTGATCGTCGAGCCGGCCTCGACCGAAGCGGCACATCTCCCCATGAGCGCCTCACCCTTACCCAATCCTTTGGCCCCGGAGCGAGAGCGCACCGTCCCCGCGGTTTCTACGGCGTCACCCGTTCCTAGCGCAACACCCATGGAGCACCGCACACCCCCCTCGGCTAGGTCGGTGCAAGCGTATTGGACACAGACGACCATAGATACCTACGCGTACCGCGAAGCGCTATACACCGACCCGGAGCATGCTGGCCATCCATATCCCCTTTTACACAGGGATTTGGTCGGCTCGCCTCGCCCTCAAACCTATGACATCCTCCTGGTGAGTAACGAATATCTGGAATTGACCTTTCTGCCGGCTCTCGGCGGCCGCCTCTATCAGTGTCGCTTTCTGCCCACCGGCCAGCCCCTCTTTTACAATAACGCGGTCATCAAGCCTACACACTGGGGGCCGGTAGAACAAGGCTGGTGGTTAGCCGTCGGGGGGATGGAGTTCGCTTTGCCGGTGGAGGAACACGGCTACGTGAGCGCCGAACCATGGCGAGCGGAGGTCACTTATGGTAACGACGGCAGCGCCACGGTCACTTTGTCGTTCGATGAACACAGCCGCACAATCCATGCCATAGTAGCCATCACTCTGCGCCCCGGGCGCGCTGCCTTTGAGATCGTCTCTACTCTGACCAACGTGGGCTCTGTGGAGCAACATGTCCAATACTGGATCAACGCCATGCTTTCACCTGGAACGCACAGCGTGAGCCCGGCGTTGCGCTTCTACTTTCCCGCAGACCAGGTGATCTTGCACAGCAGCAGCGATGCGACCTTGCCTGCGCCGGGCGAGGCGTTAAATTGGCCGATCCACGCCGGACGAGACCTTAGCGTGCGCGAGAACTGGCCCGATTGGTTGGGGTTTTTCGCGCCGGCTCTGCGTCAACCCTATACCGCCGTGTACGACCCGACTACGGAATTGGGCATGGTGCGCACCTTTGCGTCGGGGGCCATGGCCGGGCATAAATTGTTCGGTTTTGGCCCCAATTTCCACGACATGGTGGCCTATACCGACGATGACTCTCAATACATCGAAATGTGGGCGGGCCTCACGCCCACATTCTGGGAGGATGCCGTGCTGCTGCCGGGGCAGACGGCCACCTGGCAGGAAACTTGGTATCCGATCAGCGGCTGTGGCGGGGCCTCGTCGGCAGAGGAAAAGGGCACGTTGTACGCAACTTGGAGCACAGGAGGAGTCGAAATAGGGGCCTGCGCCACCCGCAGTGCTCATTGGACTATCGTCATCCGCCAGGGTGAGAGCGAATATTTCCGGGAATCGTTCCTTATCAGGCCAGGGGCACCCTATCGCACTACGATATCGCCGGATGGTTGGAACTCGAGCGAGCCCATCGACGTCCAGATTCTGGATGTCTCGGGTAACCCGATCCTTTTTCATACTGTGCAGCCACCGGCGAGGAGTAGAGGACGATGAAATGTTATAGATGTGGCTACCTCATTCAAGGCAAAGCGCTCTTTTGCCCCAATTGTGGCATCAAACTAAGCGAAGGACAGGCAGGGTCGCGCATCCGATCGCCGGAGCCTTTTGCTGAAATGGAAGAAACAGAGCGGGGCGGGTGCGGCCTCAGCCTGGCCGTCTTGGGGATTGCCGTTATCGTGATGCTGGCTATATTGGGGTTGGGCGTGGCCGCTTATTACTATGGCATCCAAGATCGCGCCGCCCGCGAACAAGCGGCGGCCCAAGACCACTATGTCAAAGGGGTCGCGCACCTGGAGCGAGACGAATACGAGCTGGCCATCGCCGAGCTTGAAGTGGCCCTGCAGCTCAAACCCAACGATCCCCAGGCCCTGGAAGCGCTAACCAGGGCCCGTCAACAGCTCGAAGCGAGGCCGACGGCTACACCAGTATTGGAGATAGAGACCAAGGCAGCCTACCTGGAGGAACTGCATGCCGCCTACGCTGCCGAGGATTGGCAGCGGGTCTATGATTATGCCGATCGCCTCTTGGCCTTGGACCCCAGTTACAAACGGGGCGAGGTAGATATGATCCTATTCGAGGCCTTTTATCGCACGGGCCTCCAGTTTGTCGAGCAGGATCGTATGAAAGAAGCGATACGCCTCTTTGATCGCGCCTTGGCTTTGCAGCCGGATAACGTTCAGGTAGCCCGCGCCAAACACTTGGCCACTCTGCACATAACAGCCATGGGCTACTGGGGAGCCGATTGGGCCAAGACGGTGGAAACGCTGCGCGAGCTTTACCGTCTCGCTCCGGAATACAAGAACGTGCGCGATGATCTGAGGCGCGCCTTGATCAGCTATGGCGATGTATTGAGCCAAAGTGCCAAACCTTGTGAAGCCGCCGACCAGTACACGCAGGCGTTGCAGTTTGGTGGGGATACCGACCTTCAGGCTAAATATGCCCAGGCACAGACACAATGCCTTCAAGGGCCCGTACCCCCCACAAGCGGGATGCAGACGCCCGGCGTGCCCGTTCTTCAAAGACCGTCGGGTATCTTTGTCGGGCGCGTAGTGGAGCAAACGGGCATCTCGGATACCAAAATGTTCATCCGTGGCAAAGTGTTGGATAAAAACGGCCGTGGGGTCGTAGGGGTGCAGGTCAAAATCCAGGCCTGGGATTGGTCGGCGCTAGCCATTACCGATGGCAACGGCCAGTTCGCCTTCGATGGCTTGGCAAACCCGGTCACCTATAGGTTAAGCCTGGTTACCCTGCCAAGCCAGCCCGTCGATGCCCCCGGCCAATGGGGCAAGATCACCTGGGTCAACTTTGAGCAAGTGCCCTGAGCGATGGGATCGCCCTGCATCTCGGATGTGGGATTTCTTGCTCTAGGTGACGGGCACAGCCCGCGGATGGGCTTCAAAGTGCCGTCACTTCATAGTTTTATTTGCGAGGGAGAAATGAGCGCGGTAGAACAATTGGAGGCCATCATCGGCCGCATTCAAAAAGATTTGGGCCGCAAAAACGAGATCCGTGATCTGACCCTCGCTCGTTCGCGAGACCTCATTCGCTTTTGCGCCAACAGCATCCGCGCCACGCATCGTCACGAATACGAACAGGCACGGCAATTGTTGGCAGAAGCCAGAAGCATCGCCCAGACGATGTGCGCAGACGCCCGTCCCTATGCCGATGTCTATTATGCCGGCTATTTGCAAGACGCCATGAAAGAGCTGGCCGAGGCGGCGATCACCTTGGCGTTGGTCAGCCGTCAGCCGCTGCCTGATCCTGACGAGTGGGAAGTGGAATACCCCGCCTATCTCAACGGCTTGGGCGAGGCGGCCGGCGAGTTGCGCCGTTTTGCCCTGGATTCCATCCGGCGGGGAGATACCGATGAGGCCGAGCGGTTGTTGGATATCATGGATGAGATTTACAGCCACCTGATCACCATCGACTTTCCCGATGCCATGACCGGAGGGTTACGCCGCACGACCGACATGGTCCGCGGTGTCGTCGAGCGCACACGCGGCGACTTGACCACGGCCGTGCGCCAGGAGAAATTGCAAGCCGCCCTGCAAGAGTTTGAGGAGCGGATCATGGACCGCCTGGACGATGAACGATTCGCCTAGCTCTGCCCGAGAAAATTGGATCAGCGCCAGCGAGGTGGGGCGTTATCTCTACTGCCGGCGTGCCTGGTGGTTACAAAGAGTAAAGGGCTGGGCCCCCCAGAATCGGGATGTGTTGGAGCGAGGCACGTTGCAACACCGCCAATATGTCGAAACAGCTCGTATCATGCGTCAAACCTTGCGCCGGATGTGGCAATTGGCGTTTTTGGCCGCGCTGGTGGCCCTTGGTCTGGCCTTTACCATAGTGCTTGCCCAACGATAGTGAGGATAGTGTTGTGATAAAGCGTAACGAGTGGTTTTTGGTTTCGATCCTGGCAGTACTGACCGTCTTTTCCCTCTCTTTTGCCCCGCGACCATCGCCTTCTAATCAGGAATTGGTCGACGTCCTCTCCACCGCCACAGCGACGCGACAGATCACAGCCACTCTGAGCGCCACGGCCAGCCGGACGCCGACGGCCACGCCCAGCGCCACGCCCTCGACGACGCCCACGTTCACCAGAACCTATACGCCGTCTGTTACCCCTACCATCACGGCCACCGCGACGCCCAGCGCTACGCCCTTCCCTTTCGATACCCGTGGCGACTTGCCCCGCTACATTTATATTGACCAAGCCGTGCAGCATATGTACGTCTTTGAATGGGGCAAATTGGTGCGCGACATCCCTTGTAGCACCGGGCTGCCCGAGCCGGACAAGTACACCGATGCCTGGAGCGGAAGGGTGGGGCCCTATTGGGGCACCTTTTTCGCCTTTGACGTGTATGCCGATGATGCCTGGTACCTGTTCAAGTCGTTGGGCTCGATCTTGATCCATAGCTTGCCCTATACGCTGGAAAACGGCCGCAAGGTATACCAGGATCGCGACGCATTAGGAGTGCGGCCCTCTTCCCATGGCTGCATTCGCATCGCCCCCGAAGACGCCGCCTGGTTCACCGCTTGGAACCCTGAGGGGGTCGAGATCACTATCACCGACCCTTACTTGGACAAATGGCGATAATGTGGTGGTTGCAAGCCGGTTTGTTGGTTGCCCTGGGGATCATTCTATTGGCGCTCTACAAAACTTGGCGCCGTGCGCAGAGAACGCAAAGGCTCGCCGGCCTCCCGCGCGGCAGGATCATCTATGCCGACGGGGCAGACTGGCAGCGTAGCCCTCCGCTCCGCGCCCCCGCCTTTTGCCTTGTCGGCAAGCCCGATTATGTCATCCGTAAGGGAAGGGATACGATCCCCATCGAGCTTAAACCCGGCCGCCGCGCCAACGAGCCCTACGAGGCCGACGTGTTGCAATTGGCCGCCTATTGCTTGCTGCTGGAGGAAGCCACCGGAAAGCGCCCGCCCTATGGGCTGTTGCGCTATCGAGAATGCACCTTTCGCATCCCTTATACCCACCGTCTGCGGCAAACCTTGTTGGATATCCTGCAGGAGATGCGCCGCGACCTCTCCGCGACCTCTGTGCCGCGCAGTCACCAAGATCCTCGTCGTTGCGCACATTGCGGCTATCGCGCCGTATGCACAGCCAGCCTTGTATCCTAGACTTGGCAGGACTATAATGGGTTCGTTATCCTGTTTGCGGAGGTCAACGTGTACGTCGCCCCACGCGGTACTATAGACATTCTTCCCGAGGATCAGCCTTATTGGGAGTTTCTACGCGCCCAAATCCGAGAGGTGACGGCCCTCTTTGGCTATCAGCGCATCGATGTGCCTGTGTTTGAAGAGACCTCTTTGTATGTACGCGGCGTCGGCGAAGGCACCGATATCGTCGACAAGGAAATGTATTCTTTTCTGGACAAAGGGGGCCGCGACATTACCCTGCGGCCCGAATTCACCGCCGGGATCGTGCGCGCCTACATCGAACACGGCATGAAGACCTGGCCCCAACCGGTCAAGCTCTATACCGTCGGCCCTATCTTTCGCTACGAACGAGTTCAGGCCGGTCGCTACCGGCAGCACACCCAATTTGACATCGAATGCATCGGTGAACAAGACCCAGCCGTAGACTTGGAAGTGATGTCGTTGGCCTGGGAGCTTTTCTCCCGGCTGAGCTTTACTGGACTGGCCTTCCAACTTAACAGCACCGGTTGCCCCAAGTGCAGGCCGGCTTATGTGGCTTTATTGGTAGATTATTACCAGGACAAGCGCGACCTCATCTGCACAGATTGCACCCGCAGGTTAGAACGCAACCCTTTACGCCTCTTGGATTGCAAAAATGAGCAATGTCAGCCCGTCATTGCCGGGGCGCCGCATATTATGGATTATCTTTGCCCCGACTGCGCCACCCACTTTTCGCGGCTGCGAACCTATTTGGATGCCCTGCACAGGCCCTATACCATCAATCATCGCCTAGTGCGCGGGTTAGACTATTACACCAAGACGGTATTCGAGGTGTGGGCCGAGGGGATCGGCGCCCAGAACGCCGTTTGCGGCGGGGGGCGCTACGACGGCCTGGCCGAAGAGTTGGGCGGTGATCCCACGCCGGGCATCGGTTTCGGATCGGGCATGGAACGTTTGGTGCTGACCATGAAACAGCAGGGCATCCAGGTGCCCGGCCTGCCGCAACCACAAGTCGCCGTCATTTACCTTGGCGAAGAGCCAAAGAAAAAAGCGTTGGAGCTGCTCATTGGCCTGCGCGAAGCGGGAATAGCGGCCACGCTGGCCTTTGGCGATCGTTCCTTCAAAGCCCAGTTCCGTCATGCAGACCGCGAAAACGCCCGTTATGCGCTGGTTATCGGCCATGACGAATTGCGTGCCGGTCGGGTAGCCTTGCAGGATATGCGCAGCGATGCACCGCGCGAGTTGATCGAACTGCCCGAGGCTGTGGAAACGGTGCGTCAACGTTTGAATGGCCAAAGGAACCAATGAGCCACATAGGGATTCTCTATCATCCGACACGACCGGATTCCTCCGCTCTGGCGCGCAAGACTTCGCGTTTGTTGGAAGAGCGAGGCACTCAAGTTTGGTGGGGCGATGCGGACGACGAGACCGCGCTCGCGCGCGCTGCGCCCGAATTGAACCTGCTCATCACCTTGGGGGGCGATGGCACCATCGTGCGCGCCGTGCGCGCCGTGGCTACCGCTGGCGTGCCCGTGTTGGGCGTCAATCTAGGGCGCCTGGGCTTTCTGGCCGAGGTGGAGCCGGAACAACTCGAAGAGCGCATCCCCCATGTGCTGCGAGGCGAGTATCATATCGAAGAGCGCTTGATGCTCAAGGTCGAGCTCCATCGGGGCAATGCCTCATTGCTCGACACCGAGGCCATCAACGACGTGGTCATGGCCCGGGGCCTGGCCGTGCGCACCGTGCGCGTTGCGGTCGAGGTGGATGGCCGCCACGTCATGACCCCCACTTGCGACGGGATCATCGTCTCCACCCCCACCGGCAGCACGGCCTATTGTCTGGCCGCCGGCGGGCCCATTGTGGCCCCCGATTTGGATTGCCTGATCATCACCCCCGTCGCTGCCCACCTGGGCATCGCTCATTCATTGGTCATCCCGGCGCACCGCGCCCTTTGCCTTACCCTGATGGAGGGACGCGACGCGATGGTGACGGTAGATGGGCAGAAAGACGTGCACATAGAGATCGGCGACCGGTTAGCGGTTACTGCCAGCCAGCACGTGGCCAAATTCGTGCGCTTTGGCGGAGACGGTTACTTTTACGCCACCGTGCTCAGCAGACTGGGCTGGCCGGATCGGGGGCCGGCGCCCGGCCGGGGCAAGTGCGCTTCTGTTTCTGATCCTTGACCATCGGACCTAACGCATCGCAAAAGCTGATCGCCCTGCGCGGATCAAGGAGGAAAGATGATCTACTATCACGAGAGCGCTCGAGACATCCCCATCGTCGAGGAGGCCGATGTCGTCGTTTGCGGTGCAGGGCCAGCCGGTGTGGCGGCAGCGATTGCAGCAGCGCGCAGTGGCGCCAAGACGCGCCTGTTGGAGCTTCAGGGTTGCTTGGGGGGTATGTGGACCGCCGGCTTGATCAGTTGGGTGATCGAGAGCAAACATCCCGGGATCATGCAAGAGATCAACGCCGAACTGGATCGTCGCGGCGCGCGACTGGGGCGAGGGCGCGACTATGCTTATGACCCCGAAGTGATGAAGCTTTTGCTGGAAGAATTATGCGTCAAGGCGGGTGTGCACATCCAGATGCACACCCGCGTCGTAGCCGCCGGCCAAGATGGCGCCGGGCGCATCACCCACGCTATCACCGAATCGGCCTCCGGACGCCAAGCCTGGGCCGGCCGTGTCTTTATCGATGCCACCGGCAACGGTGACCTGGCCGCACTGGCCGGCTGTGGGTTCGATGTGGGCCGAGAAGGCACCGGCGAGACACAGCCGATGGGCTTGATTTGTTTGGTGGCCGGCGTGGACATGGAGGCCGCGCGGCCTTTCCTTTGCCTTCCCGACGAAGGTCATCAAGAGGCCAAACGGCTCATGCTGGCTGAATTGCAACGCGCCGGTGTCTCCCCCTCGTATGCCGCGCCAAGCCTCTTCCCGCTGGGCGGAGATCTTTACGTCTTTTCCACCAATCACGAATACGGCGTCTCGGGCATGGATGCTGCCGACCTGACGCGCGCCACGATCCATGCGCGGGCCGAGTTGCATCAGATCGTGAATGGACTGCGCAGCCTGGGCGGTATTTGGCGCCATATGCGCTTGGTAGCCACCGGCGCTCACATCGGCATCCGCGAGGGACGACGTATTCACGGCTTGTATCAAGTAAGCCGGGAAGACCTTTTGCGCGGCGTTCGCCATGAAGATGCCGTTTGTCGGGTCACCGTGGGGATCGACGTCCATTCCACCGATCCCAAAACCACCAAGGCCTATAGCGCCGAGAACCGCACGCGCACTCTGCCCTACGACATCCCCTTGCGGGCGCTCATTGCCCGCGATGTGCCGGGGTTGTTGATGGCCGGCCGGTGCATTAGTGGCGATTTTCTGGCCCACGCCAGCTATCGCATGACCGGCACATCGGCGACATTGGGGCAGGCGGCGGGCGTCCTGGCGGCCGTGGCCGCGCGGCAAGAGACTTTGCCCGCAAACGTGCCCTGGTCGGAGGTGCGCCCCGCGCTTCAAGCCATTATCGAAAGCGCTTGAGGGGAACGCCGCTCACGCGGCCAACCATCCCCCATCCACAGGCAGAACATGGCCGTTCACCATGTTCGATGCCTCGGAGGCCAAAAAGACCACCGGCCCAAATAGATCCTCGATCTCACCAACGCGCCCCATGGGAATGCGGCTCAGCACCCAATTGCGCGTCTTGGGGTCGTCCAACGAGGGTGCCGACATTTCGGTGCGGGTAAACGTCGGGGCGATACCGTTGACATTGATCCCCTTGGGCCCCCATTCGATGGCCAGGGAATGGGTGAGCTGATTGACCGCCCCCTTGCTCGGCGCATAAGCGGGATCGCCAGCACGCCCTTGGAACCCGCGCACCGAGGAGATGTTGATGATCTTGCCTTTGCCCTGCTTGAGCATCACCCGGCCCACATGCTTACAACACAGAAACACCGACTTGAGATTGGTATCGATCACCCGTTGCCAGGCTGCGGTGTCAAATTCTTCGGTGGGCTGTAAATGCACGATCCCTTGGCTGTTGACCAGAATGTCGATGTGGCCGTAGGTCTCCTGGACAAAGCGCACCATACGCTCGACTTGGGCTTCATCGGTGACGTCGGCGGCAAAATAGGTGCCTCTGCGCCCTAGGCGGGTGACGGCATCGGCCGTCTCTTGCAGGCCCGCCGGGCCACGGCCCACGATGCATACATCGGCGCCGGCCGCTGCCAACGCCAAGGCCATCCCCTGCCCGAGCCCTTTTGTGCCACCTACCACGATCGCCACCTTGCCCCCTAAATCGAAGCGTTGCAAGACATGGCGAGCCTGCTCTATCAACTCGGCAAGAGTAGGAGCTGCTTGTTCCGGCATGTCACTCCTCCGCGGGAACGATATCGATGAGAGAAGTCTGTGGGTTTTTGACGCTCTTGGTTTTCGTGCCTTCAAAGGCGATAATGCCCAACTCCATACGGTAGCAGCAACGGGAGCCGGGCTCCAGATGGCCTACATACACCTTGTCGTTAGCCACGTCGTCGACGACGATGTGAATATGCGGTTCCGCGCCCGCGATAGAACCCTGTAACGAACCCACTTCCACAGGGCCCTCCAAGGTCAAGTAACGATCTACCGAGGGCACTTCGGTGCGGGTGATCGTATGCAAGTGACAAATATCCAGCGAACCGATGCCGCCCACGATCAGGCCGGTGTCGATCCCTTCTTGCGCAAACACCTCGCGCAGTTTTTCGATCACATAATCCCCTCGCTGAAACACGATCATCATCGTGCGTACCCCCTTGGCCGCGTCGATTTTGATCATTTGCAATCCTCCTTACTTTTATATTGCTTTTTGAAATGGCCGATCGCCCATCCTTTGTGCCAGTGTAACACACCCCCTTTGAGAGCGTCAACCAAGGTAAGAGGCTCGTACCAAGACGCCAGGCCAAAGGACTGTAAAAAGCAAAATCTGACTCTTTTGAGCCTTGGCGTCTTGTGAAATCCCTGCCAGTGTCTTGATCTTCCCTTTATGTTGATCTCATGGTGGTTTTATGCGCCCTTGATGCAGCACCTTCATGGCACCTGGTATAGTAAAACTGCATGATGGGTCAGCGCCTTTTTGGCCAGATGATTCTTCGGAGGCGATTGGATGAAAAAGCGCATTTTTGTCGTCGATGACGAACCCCAGCTCCTCTTTGCCGTGAGCGAATACCTTTCACGAGCGGGTTATGAGGTCATTCCCTCGGAAAGCGGCGCTGAGGCTTTGGACAAGTTCCTCGAATCCCCGCCGGATCTCATCATTTCTGATATTATTATGGAAGAGATGGACGGTTATGAATTCCAACGCCGCGTCACAGCCCTAACGGGCGATGGCATCCCTT
>JACIWY010000179.1 GCA_014360745.1 Chloroflexota bacterium | reverse complement strand
GAAACATATTTTGAGTAGCCCTGTCCCTTAGGATACCACGACGGATGAAAACGCCGTCTTTTATGCAAGTGCTCAAGGTGGCGAGCACTTGGCGGCGCCAGTGCCCGCCATCTCATAGCCTGCTATTTTCGAGGTAGCGATTTATGCCTGCCCAGGAGACCGCCCGGCGTATCGAGGAGCTGGAGCAACGCATCGCTGACCTGCAAGCGCGTCTGCCCAAACACTCGGTGCCGCCGCCCATGATCCTCGAACTCGAAGAGTTGGAGGAGGAGTTGGCTTGCCTTCGCGCCCGCCTGGAAGAACAGGGTGGTAAGAGCGACGATTCTTCCCGCGTCTGACAAAGTAGAGATTTCTCTGCGAATCGGGGGCCGTTTAGCGCGCCACATCGGCCCCCGATCTTTGGCAGGCCGAAGGAGATAACATGAAATATAAAGTGGAAAAAACAGATCGCGAGTGGCGCGAACAGCTCGATGATCTGCAATACTATGTCACCCGTCAAAAGGGCACAGAGCGGGCTTTTACAGGTAAATATTGGGACCACCATGAAAAGGGGGTGTATCGCTGTGTCGCCTGCGGCCAGCCCCTGTTCAGCTCGGCGCACAAGTTCGACTCCGGCACCGGCTGGCCCAGCTATTGGGCGCCGATCGATGAGGAGCATGTAGACACGGCCACGGATTTGAGCTATGGTATGATCCGTACCGAGGTACATTGCAGCCGTTGCGGCGCTCACCTGGGCCATGTCTTTGAGGATGGCCCGCAGCCGACGGGGTTGCGTTATTGCATCAACTCGGCCGCGCTCGATTTCGAGCCTGCCCAAGAGTAAACGCGCGTGCTCGCCATACTCCCGCCGATGAGCTGGAGAAACACCTGGCGAGATCCCGCGGGATCTCGACCGGCAGTAGTCTATTGAAATAGGCGGCGTCGCGCTTCCTCTCGGAGCGAGCGAATTGCTGATCCGCTTTGTGAGAGCGGGTATAATGGTCTACGCTCTGGACAGTGGCTTCCCAGCCTGAGGGAGGGCTGGGCTTTCTGTGGGGCGCAGTGAATGGGGCGTCCCATCGACGCGAAGGGATCGTCACTTGGTAGCCATCGAAACGCACTCGTTGACCCGTTACTATGGCGACCTCTGCGCCGTAGATCACCTTGACCTTACCGTGCAGCAAGGGGAATTGCTGGCCTTCTTGGGGCCGAACGGCGCCGGCAAGACGACGACGATCCGCATGCTCACCGGCCTGATCCGCCCCACCGAGGGCAGCGCGCTGATCAACGGATACGACGTACTACGGGATCCTCTCATGGTCAAGGCTCAGGTGGGCGTCGTGCCGCAACGTTCCAACCTTTACGCCGAGTTGAGCGCCCGCGAGAACCTGATCTTTTGCGGCCAGCTTTATGGCCTGCCCCGTCGTCGCTGGCGCTCTCGCGCCGACGAACTCTTGGAAGAGTTTGAGTTGACCGAGCAGGCCGATATGCGTTTCGAGGCCCTCTCAGGAGGGATGAAACGGCGGCTGACTATCGCCGCCGCGTTGGTGCATGCGCCCCGCATCCTTTTTTTGGACGAGCCCACCACTGGCCTCGATGTGCGCAGCGCCCGAGGCCTGCGCGCCACCATCGCCCGCCTGCGCGGCGATGGCGTGACCATCTTTTTGACCACCCACCTTATCCAAGAGGCGGAACGCCTGGCCGACCGCGTGGCCATCATCGTCCGCGGCACTTTGCGGGCTGTGGGGACGCCGGCCGAATTGTGCGCCCGCTGCGCAGAGGAACAGGCGCTGCGCGTGCGAGTCAGCGGCCCATCTGACGAGGCTCTCCTCTCCGCGCTTAATCAATTGCCCTCGGTGCTCGCCATCTCGCGAGACGGCGAATGGCTGCGCCTCACGGTACATTCGGTGGATGCGGCTCTGTGGGAGATGGGGGCCACTCTACGTCAGATCGGCAGGCGGATCGAGGATATCCAGACCGTCAGACCCTCCCTGGAGGACGCTTTTGTCCAGATCACCCACCTGGATAGCGAAATCATGCAGATCAATGTACCGCAAAGAGGGAGGGGGCAATGAACTGGCGAGGACAGTTGGCGCGCGCCTGGCACATCACCGCCAAGGACATGCGCGCCTATTATCTCAAGCCGCCTCTCATCAGTTGGGGAATGCTCTTCCCCGCCGTGTTGATCCTAGCCTTTTACCTGCGCGATCCCGGCGACATACGGGCCGCAATCCCAGGCCTGATCGGCATGACCGTCCTGTTCGGGGCCACCTCGGTGGAGGCGGTGGCCATCGCCTTTGAAAAACGCATCGGGGCCATGGAACGCCTGTTGATGGCACCCATCGCCCCCTACACGTTGGTGATAGCCAAGATGACCAGCGGCACCCTTTTCGGGTTGGCCAGCGGATGTGTCGCCTGGTTGGTGGCCGGGGCGGCGTGGGACACGCCCTTGACCTTGAGCGCCTGGCCGATCCTTTTGTTGGGCAGCCTGGCATTCTCCCTAATGGGCGTCTCGTTGAGCCTGCTGATGCGCGAGGTATTCGACGCCATGACCCTGACCAATTTTTTCCGCTTCCCCATGGTCTTCTTATGCGGCGTCTTTGTTCCGCTCGGTGAGATGACGCCCGTGTTGCGTGGCGTGGCCAGCGCCCTGCCCCTGACGTACACGGTGGATGGGCTGCGCCATGTGTTGCTGGCGAGCACCGGCGCGTACTATCCCCTCTGGCTGGATATGGCCGCCGCGGCGGGGTTCGCTGTGGCGCTGTACGCAGTTACGCTGGGGTTATTGAAGCAACGGCTGGAAGAGCTGCTATAGCAAGATTTTCGTGCCGTTTCGCCTCCTACGGAGCGGGGCGATGGTACACGTACTCGACCCATAGCTCCGGCCCGCGTTGTGGCCCTTCGGCCCATTCCCGCGAGGCCAGGCTGTAGGTGCCATTGCCAGAGGGCCCCAGGCCCTCGGCGCCGATCAAAAGGCCACGATTCGGCTCCTCTCCCGCGCACCACCTCCGGACCAACCTCAGCAAATCGCAGGTCAGCACGATGCCCGGCTCAAGCAGCGCCTCGCCCAGGGATGCAGGCAACTCTCCGTTCGGCCAAAGCTCGGACGACGAGCTGCGCTCGTCCCAATCTTGGGGCGCCGGGCGGACGGCCACGGCCAATGGACTGGGGTTGGTGCTGGCCACCGTCTCCAGGCGTAGCTCTGCGCGGGCGATCAATGCTCCTGGCGGCAGGACCGACAGGTCAAAGCGCACCAGCGCACTGGCGGGCTGGCTTCCGCCGCGCACCTTGAGGCGGCCCCGTTGTCCCAACCTCCGCGAGGGTTGCTGGGCGTCCACCGTAGTATCGGCCATTGCCGACAAGGTGACCTCTCCTTCGGCCAGGGTGGTCACATAATCGCGATAAAAAGCGCCAAAGATAGTGGGCTCTTGAGGCCGCTGCCAGTGATAAAGCGCCCCGTTAAAACCGCCGGGGGTCTCATCGTAAAAGGGGAAATTGAGGCTATACCACATCCAGCGCTGCACCAGGCGCCCACCGTCGGCCGGGCAGCCCAAAACGGGATCGCGTGCGCTGACCAAAAAATCAAAGGTGCCGGCCATAAAGGCCAGCACGTCGTCATCGCCACGGCGCAGATAGCTGGAGGGCATAAGCACGCCATACTCGCTGATGATCAGCTCCTTGTGCCCCTCGCCGCGCTCGTACATCCAGCGGCGGAAATCGTAGATGAGCTGCTCAAAAATGGGCACACTGGCGTTATCTTGGACTTCATAGAGCCGGCCGGCGTTCTCGAGCAAGCCCTGCGGGATGCCGCAGCCCCAATCGCCTCGTTTCTCCTGGAGGATCTGGACGTGGATATTCCAGACATCCACGGGCATGGGCTCGCCAAAGGTCGCTTGGTAATGATTCAGGCTGCGCTCCAACCATTTGAGCCGTAATGGCGAGGGCATGACGATGCCGCCGATGGCCACCCGCGCGCTGGGATCGGCGGCCTTGATGGCATAATAAGCCTGCTGATAGATCGCGGCGTATTCTTCCGGCGTGTGTCCGCCTTGCCCTCGGGTCTCCGGCTCGTTGCCGATGATCCACAGCGAGCCGGGATTGGCGCGCGCGGCCCGTTCCACTCTGTTCCACGGGGGGGGCCAACGCTTGGTGGGCAATAGCTGGGCGTATTCGATGTCGCCGGGCCGCTCGGGGTGGACGCTAAAGGTCCAGTCGGAATACCAGCCAAAGCCAAGAGAAAGCACGTCCTCGAAATCGCTCAGCGAGGAGGGGAAATCGGACAATTGGCCAAAGCTTTTGGCCACGTTGACGCCAAAGCGCTGCCGGAAGGTGTACAGGGAAGGCGATCCGTCCGCCAGGACAGGGGCCGGCAGCGCTACAAATAAGACCATGGCGCAGATAACGACCAAGATAGCGAGGCGGCACAAAACGTCCTGTTTAGTCAAAGTAGCGATCTCCATTCCACAATAACGATTTGGCCACCTTGTCGTTCAATTCCACGCCGATGCCAGGGCGGTCGGAGACGACCATACGGCCGTTGCAAATAAAGGGCTTATCACCCTCGCACAGATCCTCCCACCAGGGAATTTCGCGACCATGAAATTCGAGCACGAGAAAGTTGGGCACGCTGGCGCATACATGGCAGGCGGCCATCATGCCCAAAGGCGAAGAGACGTTATGCGGCGCGATGGGCACATAATAGACGTCGGCCATCTCGGCGATGCGCTTGCCCTCCATGATGCCGCCGGCCTTGGCCAGATCTGGCATGATCACGTCGACGGCGCGCTTTTCCAACAATTCGCGAAAGTCAAAGCGGGTATACTGATTCTCACCGGTGCAGATGAGGGTGCTGGTAGCCGCCCGCACCTGAGCCAGGGCATCGATATTCTCGGCGGGCACCGGCTCTTCCAGCCACATCAAGCGCAATCCCTCCAGCGCCCGCGCCAGAGTGATGGCCGAGCCCATGTCGAATTGGCCGTGACAGTCGATGGCTAGATCCACCTCATAGCCGATGGCCTCGCGCGTGCCTTGTACCAAGCTGATGATATGGCTCATCTCCTGGGCGCTTACCGTCCAGTTGAAGGGGTCCTTCTTGCCAGGGCTCACTTGGTCGACATCAAACTTGAGCGCGCTATATCCCTCCTCAAGCACCTCCAACGCCTTGGCGGCGTACGCGGAAGGGGTGTGAGTTTCTCCGGCGTGACAATCGGCATAGAGGCGAATCTCGTCGCGGAACTTGCCGCCCAAAAGCCGATGCACCGGCACCCCCATGGCCTTGCCGGCGATGTCGTAGAGGGCGTTCTCGATGCCGGTGATGGCAAAAATGGTCGGGGCTTGGCTGCCACCGGCGTACCGTGCCCGGCGGCGCATCGTCTCGTACAACGGGCCGATGCGCAAGGGGTCTTGGCCGATGAGCAACTCTTTGAGTTTGAGTACCGTCTCTTTGGTGGCAAAGCCGGACGTAAAGGGGCCGGCCGAGTTGCATTCGCCGGTACCGACGATCCCCTCGTCGGTATAGACGCGGACAAAGGTCCACACACTGCCCCCACTGTGTGGCTCCGGGCGACCGATGACGCTGGCCTGGACATCGGTGATCTTCATGGGAAACTCTCCTGCGCGCGATGGTATAGCCTGCTCCTCACAGGACAATCGCGGCGATTATAGGTGTATCCCAAGAAGGATGCAAGACCACGTTTCACCTGCCGCTACTGCATCGCCTTGGCGGATACCCCTCTAATCTTCCGGATCGCCGCCCGCCGGTTCGCCGCGCATCGACCAAGGCCCAGCCCAGGTAATCCGCACGTGAGCCAGCCGGCCCAGCCAATCCCCGGGCGCAGCGAAAAAGACCAGCTTGTTGGTGCGCGTGCGCCCACGCCAACGTCCCCCTTGTTGGCCGTCCACCAGCACCTCGACCTGCCGGCCCAAAAGCCGGGCATTGATCTCGGCGGCGATCTCGGTTTGCACCTCTTCGATCAACACGCGGCGGCGGTCCTTCTCCGCGGCGGGCACGTCGTCCTCCAGGCGAGCGGCGGGCGTCCCAGGGCGGGGCGAATACGCAGCGACGTGCACCATGTCAAAACGCAACTCGCGCACCAGGGCCAGCGTACGCTCGAACTGTTCCTCCGTCTCACCTGGAAAGCCCACGATCACGTCGGTATTTAAAGCGCAATCCGGCGTAGCCTGGCGAATGCGCTGAACCAGATCGCGGAAATGCGCCACGGTATAACCTCGGCCCATGCGTCGCAACACGACATCATCCCCTGCCTGCACCGGTAGCTCCCAGCATTCGCAGACTTTGGGCAGCGCGGCCACGGTGTCGATGATCTCCTGAGTCATGTCCCGGGGGTGCGAGGTGAGAAAGCGAATGCGCCACAACCCTTCGATGCCATGGATCGCCCGCAACACAGCGGAGAGGTTCGGCCGCCGGCCCGCGGCATCGGGGGGCAAATCGCTCCCATAGGCGTCTACATTCTGACCCAACAAAACGATCTCTTTGGCGCCACGAGCCACTAGATCTTGGACATCGCGCACGATATCCGCCACAGGCCGGCTTCGCTGGCTGCCGCGACGCAGGGCAACGATGCAATAAGTGCAGTGATGATCGCAGCCATAGCTGATAGGCACCCCCTCCGAGACCTCCGGCGCCGTCAGAGGTTCGCCGCAACGCAAACCATCACCCCGCTCCCGATCCCAGCGCTCCACGTACTCCAAGACACCGGCGATATCGGAGGGCGGGAAAAAAGCATCGACGAAGGGGTATTCTTGATGCAGAGAGGCCAGGCCTCGGCCCGATTGCCCCTCTTCCGCGCTGCCCACGAAGCAGCCCATAACCAGCAGAGCGCGCTCCTGCCCATCCCTCTTGAGCGGCTTGAGCGAATTCAGGCGGCCGATGACCTTGTCCTCGGCGTTCTGGCGCACTACGCAGGTGTTCAAGATGAGCAGACGAGCCTCATCAGGCTCGCGGGTAGCTCGATAGCCACGCCGCTCCAGCTCCTCTCGCAAGCGGGCCGCATCAGCGCGGTTCATCTGGCAGCCGATGTTCCAAAGATAAAAAAGCTTGGTAGATGTCATAGGCTATGTACAATTCGCCGCTCAAAATCGTAGGGCAAAAGGGGCTATCCATCCGCCAGATATCAGCCTGCGACCTGTACTCCAGAGCCCTCCAACACCTGGCGTAGAA
>JACIWY010000178.1 GCA_014360745.1 Chloroflexota bacterium | reverse complement strand
CACCGCTATCAAGAGGAACATTACCAGGCGACATGGGACCGCTTCCTGCGCGAGAATGGGCACCTCTTTAACGCCTTTATGCTTTCGCCCAGGGCCGAGCCGTTGCGTTCTTTGATCGGCGCAGGCACGCGCTATCACGATCCGGCCGTCATGCGAGATCGGCTTCGCACCCACACTGCCGAGCGCGAGCGGGAGGAGCGGCGGAAAATCTATGAGCGCGAACAGCCTGCCCCGGCGGAACGTCGCACGAGCAGTGGCATCATCCTGCCCGGCCACGAGGCGGAAGAGGGGGAGGAGGAGAAGCCTCGCGCTTCCACCATCCTCATTCCTGGGCGTGATTTCTAGCTCCTTTCGTCTCTTTGTGCTACACTACCGCCTCGGGCCAGACCCGAGGCGGTTTGTGTGTCTCTCGTGCAACCTGTAGAAAGGAGGGATCTCTCTTTTGTCGGATATCAAAGCGTTGCTCCTTGATCTGGACGATACATTACTGCTCAATGATATGGAGACCTTCGGCCAACATTATTTTGAGGCATTGTTGGCCAAGGTTGCGCCGATTTGCCCCAGCGAGCCTTTTGTCAAGGCGCTGCGCGCCGGCATGCAAGCCATGTTCGACAACGACGGCACGCGCGGCAGCAATGCCGATGTTTTCGCGGCGAGCTTTTTCGCCCAGCTTCCCTGCGAGCCGCAAAAGTTGTTGGCGCTCTTGGATGAGTTCTATCGTTGCGATTTCGAGGTCTTGCGGGTGCACACGACGCCCGATCCCGATGCTCGTCGCTTGGTGTCCACGGCCTTTGCACGAGGTTATCAGGTGGCCATCGCCACGCAACCCGTTTTCCCGTTGCCGGCTATCTTGGCCAGGCTGCGCTGGGCGGGGGCTGGCGCGGACGAGTTTCCCTATGACTATGTTTCTTCTTACGAAACGATGAGCGCCTGCAAGCCTCATCCGGCCTTTTTCCAAACCTTGGTAGAGCGCCTAGGCCGCGAACCCGACGAATGCCTTATGGTGGGCGATGATCCCGAGGCCGATATGGCGGCCGGTCGCTTGGGGCTCAAGACGTTTTGGGTAAAACGAGGCGCCTGGCGGCCTCGTCATATGTATGTATCGTGTGATGCTCGTGGGTCGTTGGCCGAGTTGATCAAGCTGATCGAAACGGGGAGGATCTATGAACTCTGAGACCCAAGCCGGGTTGGACGCTCTGTGTGCACGCGCGAGAGAGGCTTTTCAACGCACCTATGGCCTGTTGCCGACCCTGTTGGTTGCGGCGCCCGGCAGGGTAAATCTGATCGGCGAGCACACCGATTACAACGATGGCTTTGTCCTGCCGGCGGCCATCGATCGCCATGTCCTTCTAGCCGTGGCCCCGCGGCGTGACCATCTTGTGCGGTTACATGCGTTGGATTTTGCCGCCTATAGCCAGTTCTCGCTGGATAATATCGAGCACGACGCCAAGGCGAGCTGGAGCAATTACGAGCGAGGCGTGGCCTGGGCGCTGCAAAGTGCCGGATATGCCCTTGCCGGCATGGATGCCGTCATCGTTGGAGATGTGCCTATTGGCTCCGGGCTCAGCTCCTCGGCAGCGGTCGAAGTGGCTACCGCTTTGGCCTTTCAGACGTTGAGCAGCCTGGAGATCGACGGCGTCCGACGGGCGTTGTTGTGTCAAAAGGCAGAGAACGAATTCGTGGGCATGCGCTGCGGCATCATGGATCAATACATCATTTCGCTGGGCCGACGTGACCACGCGCTGCTCATCGATTGTCGCAACCTGGGTTACGAGCTGGTGCCGATCCCGCAAGGGTGTAGCCTGATCGTGTGCGACACCAACAAGCGCCGCGGCTTGGTGGATTCAGAGTACAACACTAGGCGCCAAGAGTGTGAGCGTGGCGCAGCCATCCTCGGCGTGCCCGCCTTGCGCGATGTCTCGCCGGAAGTGTTTCGCGCCCGCGAGGGAGAGCTGGACGAAGTGACACGCAAGCGCTGCCGCCATGTGGTGATGGAAAACGCGCGCGTGTTGGAAGCGGTGCGGGCGTTGCGCGAGGGCGATGTGGCGCGCTTTGGCGAGTTGATGAACGCCTCGCACATCAGCCTGCGCGACGATTATGAGGTGAGTTGCGCCGAGCTCGACGCCATGGTCGAGGCGGCCTGGCGACAGGAGGGTGTGCTCGGCGCGCGGATGACCGGCGCCGGTTTCGGGGGTTGCACGGTGAACCTGGTGCGGCAAGAGGCCGCCGATCGCTTTGCCGTGCGTGTGGCCCAGGAATACACCCGGGCAACGGGCTTGGTGCCCGAGATCTATATCTGCCGTGCCGAGGAAGGGGTGCGGGTGCTTTCGTGAATGACAGGGGGCGACCTAGAACCGACTATTCGCCATTGGCCATTCCTCTCCCTTCACCGGCGACCTGATGATGAGCACTCTTGGCTTGATCGTTTTTTGGTTTTCATTGGCTATTATCGCTTACACCTATATAGGGTATGGCGCTCTATTGGCCTGGCTTGCCCGTCGACGGGCGCGACCGGTGCATAGTGCCGACATCGAGCCCTCCGTCACCGTGCTGGTGGCTGCTTACAACGAGGCGGAATGCATCGGGGCCAAAATCGAAAACACCCTGGCGCTGGATTACCCCGCCGACCGGCTAGAGCTTTTGGTGGTCACCGATGGCTCCGACGATGCTACCTCCGAGATCGTCGGCGGATACGCCGCCCGCTACGCCAACGTTCGCCTGGCGCATCGGCCCGAGCGACGCGGCAAGGCCCATGCCTTGGCCCGCGCCTTTCCCCTGGCCAACGGCGAGATATTGCTTTTTTCCGATGCCAACAGCCTTTTTGCCGCAGATATTTTGCGGCACATGGTGCGCCACTTTGCCGACCCTGAGGTAGGAGGGGTGGGCGGAGCTAAGCGGATGATCGGTCTCGAAGGGGTGCCAGGGCAGGGGGAAAGCCTCTATTGGCGTTACGAATCGTTTCTCAAAGCCTGCGATAGTGCGCTGAGCTCGGTCATGGGCGTGCCCGGCGAGGTCTGGGCGGCGCGTCGGGTTGCGTATCGTCCGGTGGAAGCCGACACCATCCTCGAGGATTTCGTCGCCTCGTTGCGCTTGGTGGAGGATGGCTGGCGGGTGGTCTTTGAGCCGCGAGCCATCGCTTACGAGGCCGCGTCGCCTTCGCTGAGGGCTGAGTGGGAACGTCGGGTGCGCAATTCGGCGGGCGGCTGGCAGGCCTTTTTTCGGTTGCCGGGGATGTTGCGTCACCGCAACCCTTGGGTCACCTTCCAATATCTCTCGCATCGGATGTTGCGTTGGATGGTGACGCCGTCGCTATTCGTGTTGCTATTGCTCAGCAACCTGTGCCTTGCAGGGCGGTCTTTTTATGCGGCGACATTATTGGCTCAGGCCCTGTTCTATCTGCTTGCGGGGCTAGGATGGCTGCTGGCGCGGCGCGGCCAGCAAATTCGATGGCTCCTGGCGCCCTTTTATATCATCATGCTCAACGCCGCCGCTCTAGTGGGAGCCTGGCGTTTCCTGCGCGGCAGGCAAGGCGCCGTGTGGCAAAAGGTCCGCTGACGGGGAAAACGCCAAAGATATTAATCCTTTGCGTCTTGGGCGTTATTTTTTTTCTATTTCACGGCCGGCATAGTGCCGCTGATAGTATTCTCGGTATTGTTCCCCCGATTTGATCTTGCGCCACCACCATTCATTGTCCACATACCAACGCACGGTGGCTTCCAACGCCTGGGCAAATGTGTGCTGCGAGCGCCAGCCCAGCGCTTGAATTTTGGACACATCCAACGAATAACGGCGGTCATGCCCTGGCCGATCGGTGATATATTGGATCAAGCTCTCCGGCTTGCCCAAAAGCTCCAGGATGAGGCGAGCCATGTCGATGTTGCGCGTCTCGACGCCGGTGCCCAGGTTGTAAATTTCGCCGACCCGGCCTTTGTGCAGCACCACGTCGATCCCCTCGCAGTGGTCGCGTACGTATTGATAGTCGCGCATCTGCAAGCCATCGCCGTAAATAGGCAACGGTTTGTCGTCGATGGCGTTGGTGATAAAAAGCGGCACCACCTTTTCCGGGTATTGGTAGGGGCCAATGTTGTTTGAGCCCCTGGTGATGGTAGCCGGTACGTCGAAACTTGCGTAATAGGCCAATACCATCATGTCGCCGCCAGCTTTGCTGGCCGAGTATGGGCTGCGGGTGTGCAACGGATCGGTCTCGACGGAAGAGCCTTCTAACACCTGGCCATAGACTTCGTCGGTGCCCACTTGGTGGTAACGCTCCAGGCCAAACTCTTTGGCGGCCTCCAGCAGCACATAGGTGCCGAACACATCGGTCATGATGAAACTGCCGGGATCGGTCAACGAACGGTCAACGTGGGTCTCGGCGGCAAAGTTGACGATGGTGTCGACATCATAACGACGGATGGTCTCGCGGACGGCTTGGGCATCGCAGATGTCTCCCTGCACAAACGCATAGCGTGGGTTCTGGGCTACATCTAACAAGTTATCCAGGTTGCCGGCGTAGGTGAGCTTGTCATAGACGACGACCCGATAGTCGGAATAACGCTCGAGAATATAGCGCACAAAGTTGGAGCCGATGAAACCCGCCCCACCGGTGATCATCAGATTCCTCACAGATCGCCTCCTGCCTCGAAAATAGCAAGCTATGAGGTGACGGGCACGGCCCGCGGACGGGTTCCAAAGTGCCCGTCACCTGGAGCGCCCAGCTCAAGACGACGTGCGCGTTGCCCCTTCTCGGCGATACCTATGACGCGCAAGGTGTTCTTTGATTTCCTCAATCTTGCGCTCAGAACGCAGGAACCGCTCGTAACGCGCTCGGTTGGCCTTGGCCCAGCGCCGAAGACGGTTGGGTAGCGTACGCCGTTGCGATTCCTTGACAGCCCAGGCCAGCCATTCATAGTCAATCCCCTTAATTTTGGCCTCGTCGGGATTGCGTCGATAGCTATCATGATTACGAATGAGCGAAAGATCATTTTCCATACAATACGTATAAAGGTCGCTGCCGGGATGGGGCGTATAAAAGGCGGGGCTATAATAGTCCGGATCGATCTTTTTGAGCATGCTGATCGTTTCCAGCACTTCTTCTTTGGTCTCGGTGGGAATGCCCAACATATAATTGGCCCAGATGGCGATGCCATAGCGGCGGCAAATCTCGGCCGCGCGAATGTTTTGCCAACGTCGGGTGCCTTTATGGATAAAGCGCAACACGCGATCGCTGCCGCTCTCAAAACCGATGAAATACCCTCGCAGGCCGGCGCGTGCCATGAGGGCTACCATATCCTCGTTCTTGACGATGATGTCGGCCCGGCTTTGGCAAAAGAAGGGTTGGGTAAAGCCCTCTTTTATATAGCTTTCGCAAAAGGCGATCACCCAATCGCGATCTTCGGTTAGGCAATCGTCATGGAACATAAAGCTGTTAAAGGCGTAACGTTCGCGCAAAGAACGTAGCTCGGCAAGCACATTCTCCACGCTGCGACGCCGCACTTGGCGCCCAAAGAGCAGGCGCTCGGCCGGCTGGCAGTAGCTGCAATTGTAGATACACCCACGACCGGCGATAATGGTCACAAAAGGCGGGGGTAGCTCGGCCACGAAAGGTGCTTCTGGGGAGGTCACGGTATATCCCTGGCGACGCCACTCTTCGATAAAGAGGTCATGATCGGCAAAGGGAAGGCTATCCAGGTCGGGATGAGTGCCCGGCACAATGCGCGGGATGGGCTCGCCACGTTGGAGCGCATCGAGCGCGCGAGGGAAGGTCTCCTCGCTTTCGCCCATAAAGACATGATCGACACACTCGAGGTCGATGACCTCTTGGGGCAGGATGGTAGGATGTGGCCCGCCGACCATGGTGACGATGGCCGGATCGACTTTGCGCACGATCTGCAAACAGCGCACGGCGGCGTTATAGTCCACACTCATCATGGTCACAGCGACCACGTCGGGCCTGCGTTCGAGGACCGTCTGGCGGAAATGATCCCAGCCCTTGAGGGCGCGCAGGTCGATCAGGTTCACCTCGTGCCCTGCGCGGCGGGCACAAGGTGCCAGGATGGCCAGGCCGTGGCTGATCCAGCCCGAATCCATCCCTTGCCCGATGCTGTCAAAGCCTTTGCCGATAATTCCGGGGTAGACCAGGCTAACCTTCATCCTTGAACCTCATACCGAGAGAGCTGCTATGTGCTGAGGGATTATAGCCATCGGCAAGCCCTTTGCCAATCATCGTCCTGCGCATAGAATGATATCAGATAGGCTTCTCTGTCTTCAAGGGCTTGGTCATGCATCCCGACGAGTTTCTGACCCATCTACGCTCTCTGCCCGATTATCAGGGCCAGATCGTGCATGTGGAGCGTCTTCTAGGCCGACCGCCGACGTTTGCGTCGTTGGAACGGCCTCTTGCGCCCGCCGTACAGGCGGCGTTGGAAGCTCGCGGCATCGATCGTTTCTACAGCCACCAGGTGCAGGCCATCGATGCCGTGCGGGCCGGCGAGCACGTCATGGTGGCCACCGGCACCGCCAGCGGCAAGACGCTGTGTTACAACGTGCCCGTTTTGGAGACGCTAGCGCTCGATCCGTTGTTCCGCGCGCTTTATCTTTTTCCCACCAAAGCCCTGGCTCAGGATCAGTTGCGCGCGCTGCGCGAACTGCTCACTTGCCCCTCGCTACGGCATATCCGTGTGGGCGTTTACGATGGCGACACACCTCAGGCGGCGCGCTCGCGGGTACGCCGGCAATCCACCATTTTGTTCACCAACCCGGACATGCTGAGCGTCGGCATCTTGCCCCACCATCCGCTATGGCGTCCCTTCCTACAGCGCCTGAAATACGTCGTCCTCGATGAAGCCCATGTATATCGCGGCGTCTTTGGCTCGCATGTGGCCTGCTTGATACGGCGCTTGCGCCGTCTCTGCGCGCGCTACGGCGCCGAGCCCCAGTTCATCCTCTGCTCGGCCACCATCGCCAACCCAGAGGAGCACGCCGTGCGTCTCATCGGCGAGCGCGCAACCGTCGTCGATCAGGATGGCGCTCCACAGGGGCCGCGCCACTTTGTGCTTTGGAACCCGCCTTACATCGATCGGCTCCACGGCGTGCGTGCCAGCATCAACGGGCAAGCCAGCCAGATCCTGGTGGAGATGGTCAAAAAAGGGCTGCGCAATATCACCTTTGTGCGCGCTC
>JACIWY010000177.1 GCA_014360745.1 Chloroflexota bacterium | reverse complement strand
GAGGAACGCGCCTATGGCACCTGGCAAGAGATGGTCGCCGAGGAAAGTAAGCTCCCCGAAGGGGAACGTATAGACTTTGTCTCCATCGTGACCCCCAATCACTTGCATTATCCGGTGGCCAAAGCATTCGTCGAGGCCGGCTTTCATGTGGCCTGCGACAAACCGATGGTGCACACCATCGAGCAAGCCATGGACCTGGTCCAGGCCGTCAAAGCCCACGACGTGATCTTTGCTGTGACCTACAACTATACCGGCTACCCGATGGTCAAGCAGGCGCGCCACCTCGTGCAACAGGGAGCTTTGGGCGAGATCCGCAAGGTGATCGTCGAATACCCCCAGGGCTGGCTGCTGAGACGTATCGAGGAAGAGGGGCAGAAACAGGCCGCGTGGCGCACCGATCCGGCCCGTTCCGGCATCTCGGGCTGCATCGGCGACATTGGTTCGCATTGCGAGAACCTGGTCTCTTATATCACCGGTTTGGAATTAGAATCGATCTGCGCCGATTTGACCATCTTTGCGCCCGGCCGACAGTTGGACGACGACGGCAATATTCTGCTGCGCTTCAAAAATGGGGCTAAGGGCATCCTCACCGCCTCGCAGATCAGCCCGGGCGAGGAGAACGGGCTCAACATCCGCGTATGGGGCAGCAAGGCGGCCTTGGAGTGGCATCAGGAGAACCCCAACTATCTCCTGGTGCGCAGCAACGAGGGGCCGGAGCAAATCTGGAAACGCGGCAACGACTATCTCTGCGAGGCGGCCAAGGCGGTCAGCCGGCTTCCTGCCGGCCATCCGGAGGCCTTTATCGAGGCCTTTGCCAACATCTACAAGAACTTTACCGACACGGTGCGGGCCAAGATCCTGGGCATCGAGCCTAGCGAAATCATGTTAGACTTTCCAACGGTGGTCGATGGCGCGCGGGGCGTGTTCTTTATCCATAAAGCGGTGGAGAGCAGCGCCAGCGATAGGAAATGGACCCCTGCGGCTTTTTCCGTGTGATAAAGAGGTGCCCCGCTATCTTAGAGGAGGAGTTCAACCATGGCAAGACCCGTTACTCTATTCACCGGCCAGTGGGCCGATCTTCCTTTTGAGCAGATCGCGGCCAAGGCCGCCGAATTCGGTTACGATGGCTTGGAATTAGCTTGCTGGGGCGACCATTTTGAGGTCGACAAGGCGCTCTCCGACGACGGCTACGTCCGGCGTCATTGGGAGATCTTGGGCAAATACAACCTCAAGTGTTTCGCCATCAGCACCCATTTGGTGGGCCAATGCGTGTGCGATGATCCTATCGACGAGCGACACAAGGGCATCTTGCCGCCGCGCATTTGGGGCGACGGCGACCCGGAGGGCGTGCGCCAACGCGCCGCCGAGGAGGTCAAAAACACGGCGCGGGCTGCGGCCAAGTTCGGGGTGAAGGTGGTCAACGGCTTTGTGGGCTCCAGCGTGTGGAAGTACCTCTATTTCTTCCCGCCCACCAGCCAGGAGATAATCGAAAAGGGCTTTAAGGATTTCGCCGACCGCTGGAACCCGATCCTCGACGTGTTCGACGAGGTGGGCGTCAAGTTCGCGCTGGAGGTGCACCCCACCGAGATCGCCTATGACTTTTGGACGACCAAGCGCACATTGGAGGCCATCGGCCATCGCGAGGCCTTTGGCATCAACCTGGATCCCAGCCATTTGTATTGGCAGATGGTCGATCCGGTGGCTTTTGTCTACGAGTTCGGCGCCAAGATTTATCACGTGCATGTCAAAGAGTCGATTCGCGTCTTGGATGGCCGCAACGGCATCCTGGCCTCGCATCTAGACTTTGGCGACCCGCGCAGGGGCTGGGATTTCGTCTCGCCAGGGAGGGGCGGCGTGCCTTTTGAGCGCATCTTTCGCGCGCTCAACAGCGTGGGCTACCAGGGGCCGTTATCCGTCGAATGGGAAGACAGCGGCATGAACCGCGAGCAAGGCGCTCGCGAGGCGTTGCAAATGGTGCGTCGGCTGGATCTCACGCCCTCGGACGTGGCCTTTGACGCGGCGTTCGCAGCCAAGGGCTAGCCTGCCACCCTCAAAGGGGGCCTGGCACTTGGGCCGGGCCCCCTCACCTATCATTCCTCAAGCGGCTCGTAATGATAGGGCAAGTTGAGCAGAGCGATGACGCTTGATGGATGGCTGGCCCGATCGATGCGCTTGGGCTGCCCCTTCTCCTCGGGGCGCAGGATGGTCACCCGCTCGTAGGGCGGCTCTAGCTTCACCAGGCCATATCCAGGCCCGGCCTCGCGAAAACGGGCCAGCGCCGCCCGGGCTCGCTCGCAGATGGCCGCTCGGGCGATGTCGGGGTGTAGATGGATGGCGCCCAGGTTATGGCGGGCGTATTCGGCCGTCGTCAGCTCGGCGCCGCTGTCTTGTCTCAGCCCTTGTTTGACCGACACGGTAACGATGTCCGGCACCAAAGCCATGGCCTCTTGGCAAAAAGCCTCGTCACCGCTGCCAAAGATACAGGGCACGCCCAATTCGCCGGCGCACAGGACAAACTGGCCAAACTCGCCGATGCTCAGCCCGTTGATCGAGTGGTCTAGGTAGCGGAAGGATTGGGTGTGGGCCAGGTGGGCGCGAATGCTCCCTGCCTTGGCATGTTGCCCTATAAAGACCACGGCGTCGAAGGATTCGTCCAGCTCAAAAGGCCAGCCATTGGGCCAACCGCGCAGCAGCTTGGCCCGTCGATCCAGAAGCGCCGGCTGGATACCCCCCGCGCCATGGCCGTCGGAGACGAGGATGTCGTCGGCGCCGGCCCGGCATAGGCCGTCGATGCAGGCGTTGACTTCGCGGGTCAAAAACTCGCGGCCCAACTCGTAGTAGCGGCCGGTTCCGCCGCGCTCCGGCGGCTGGCACCAGTTTTCGGCATCGAGAACGCCGGCCACCCCCTCCATGTCGGTCATGATGTAAATTTTCATCGCGCCTCCAACCTTTCAGGGAATCTCGTCACAGCCCCATCTTTTTCTCCGAGATATTCTTGCCACAAGCCGGGCAATGATAATAAGGCCCATAGCGGCCCTGACGCTTCTCCAGCGGGCTAGCACCGCATTCGGGGCAGGCGACGTCCGCTTTTTCGACGGCTCCCTCGCCTCCCTGCGCGAGCTTGCGCAGCGAGTGGTTCTTGTCACAATGGGGGCAGTGCAGATATTCGCCATAGCGCCCTTTGCGCGCCTCCAACGGCTTGTGGCCGCAATCGGGGCAGGCGGTCTCGGCGGCCAACTCTTTGATGCGCGCGCTGAGGATAGGGCGGGTATTTTTGCAGCGGGGATAGTTCTCGCAGCCCAAGAACTTGTTCCTTCCCCGCTCGATGATCTTCATTCGCCCACCGCACTTTGCGCAGAACTCGCCCTCGGCGAACGATTCTTGGGGTTCCTCTGGCTTTTCCGGGTTGTTCAGATCGAGGATGTAGCGACAATCGGGATAGCCGCTGCAGCCCAGGAACTTGCCCGCCTCGCTGACTCGCACCTCCAGCGGACGACCGCATTGCGGGCAGGTGCGCTCGCGTAACGTGTCGGGCAGGTCGCGCCACAGCGCCTCTCTGACGGCTTGGGGCATGCGCCCTTCGGCGGCCCGCAGATCCTCTTGGAACGGCCCGTAGAAGCCACTGAGCATGGCCACGTATTCCAAATCGCCGGAGGCGATGCGATCCAACCGCTCCTCCATCTCGGCGGTATAGCCCACGTCCATGATGCGAGCGAACGTGTCCACCAGCGCATCGCAGACGATCATGCCCAACGCCGTGGGCACGAGTTGACGACCCTCTTTGATTACATAGCCCCGGTCCTGGATGACGCTGATAATCGTTGCGTAGGTCGAGGGTCGGCCCACCCCGTTGGCCTCCAGCTCCCTGATCAACGTCGGCTCACTATAGCGGGGCGGTGGCTGGGTAAAATGCTGCTCGGGCAACAATGTGAGCAGGTCGACGATCTCGCCCTCCACCAACGCCGGCAGATCTTGAGATTCGTCAGTATCCGCCGCCTCATCGTAGAGAACGAGAAAACCGGGGAAGCGAAGGACGCTGCCGGTGGCACGGAAGAGGTAGATCTTGGCCGCTGTGATGTCCGCCGTCATCGTGTCATACACGGCGGGCACCATCTGGCTGGCGAGGAAACGGCGCCAGATCAGTTCATAGAGCCGGGCTTGTCGGGCGTCCAGATAGGGACGCACGCTATCGGGCGTGCGCCATACCGAGGTAGGCCGGATCGCTTCGTGTGCCTCTTGGGCGTTGATCGTGCGTGAGCGATAGATCGGCGGGCTGGTGGGGAGATAGTCTTGCCCCCACTTTTGAAGGATATACTCGCGCGCCTCCGCCTGTGCTTCGGGGGCTACATGGGGCGAGTCGGTGCGCATGTAGGTGATTAACCCCACCCGCTCGCCCTCCAGGTCGACCCCCTCATAGAGCTGTTGGGCCAGGGCCATCGTCTGGCGAGGAGAGTAGCCCAACTTGTTGCCCGCCTCGGATTGCATCGTGGTGGTGATAAAGGGCGGGCTGGGGTTGCGCCGTCGCGTGCCGCACTTCACACTGACCACGCGGTAGGTGGCCTTTTCCAACACGCCCAGAATGGCATCGACCTCGTCTTTTTTGCTCAGGCCGGGGTCCTGGTCGCCAATTTTCAAGAGGCGCGCGCGAAAGCGCTCTTTTTCCGGCGTGCGCCGTTGCAAGTCCGCGTCCAGGGTCCAATACTCCTCGGGCACAAAGGCCAGGATCTCGCGCTCGCGCTCGACCACGAGCCGCAGGGCCACCGATTGCACCCGGCCGGCAGAGAGCGCTTTGCGCATCGTCTTGCTCAAGAGCGGGCTGATCTTATAGCCTACCAGGCGATCCAAGACACGGCGCGCTTGCTGGGCATCGATCAGGTTGCGATCCAGGGCGCGCGGGTTCTCCAGCGCCCGTTGCACCGCCGCTTTGGTCACCTGATCGAAGGTGATGCGTCGCACCTTGGCCTCATCGATGTGGGCACCGACGGTCACATGCCAGGCGATAGCCTCTCCCTCGCGATCGGGGTCGGTGGCGAGGTAGACCTGTTCGGAGGTTTGGGCCGCCTCGGCGATCTCTTTGAGCACTTGGCCCTTGCCTCGCGTTATATGATAGGTGGGGCGAAAGCCGTGCTCGACATCGACGCCAAGCTCCTTGGGTGGCAAATCGCGCACATGGCCGACCGAGGCCATGACCTGAAAATCCTTGCCCAGATACTTGTTGATGGTCTTGGCCTTGGCCGGAGACTCGACGATGACGAGCTTTTTAGCCATCGTAAGGCTCCTCAGCGCAGCTTGATCCGCTTAAAGCCCTCGGCATACTCGTACCCATGCTCTTTGCCCGCTTCGGCGGCGGCCTGGCGGATGCGTTCCTCCAATGTATCAAGGCGCCGGTTTACCTGGCTATAATGGTGCTTGAGCGCCGCGATGCGTCGATCGATAGAGCTGGTCACATCTTCCCAATAGTCGGGCGAATCTGTCCAAAAGAGATAGATCTCCTTGACCCGCCAGGGCTCCTTGTCCAGCAATTGCTCGGGGAAGAGATACCACTCTCGCGCCGCCCAGGCGGCATCGATGGCGGCCTGCCCGGCGGCGCGATGGTCGGGATGGAGCTGATAGCGTCGCCAGGGATCGATGGTCACCAAGATGTCAGGCTCCATCTCGCGGATGATGCCGCACAGAGTGCGGCGCAGCTCCATGGTGTTCTCCAACATGCCGTCGGCATAGTGTAAAAAGCGCACCGAACGCACGCCCAATTCCTTGGCCGCGCGACGCTGCTCCTCCTCGCGCTGGGCCGCCACCTGGCCGGGGCGCAAGGTCGGATCATGGCTGCCCTTATCGCCGCTGGTGAGCAACACATAATCGATGATCTTGCCCTCGGCCGCCCATTTGGCAATGGTCGCCGCACAGCCGAATTCGGGATCATCGGGATGCGCGCCGATAACCAAAACGGTGCGCAGTTCTGGCTCTTGAGTTTGTTGTTGTGTCGTTGCCTCTTGAGGCTTTTCCATCACAGGTTTGACCTCGTCACCCTTTGATGTGTTCAATCCAACTTGTCAATTCTAGGCTTGGGGCGCCGAGGCGTCAAACTTTTGACCAATGGCTCTACCGTCTTCCAAACAGCCTCGGCCGCAGCAACGCGCCGGGCAGGCGCATGGCACCTTCTTCTACCACCGGGAAGAGGTAGAAGAGCATAGCCCCTGCCATGCGCATCGCCCCGCCGATGAGCAGCATAGGCACAATGCCGATGGCCTTAGAGATGGCCACTCCGATAAGGGGACAGACGAAAGCGCCGACGTTCATCACCGTGCTATAGAGAGCGATCCACGTAGGGCGGCGCTCGACGGGCAGCAGCCGCAAAAAAATGACCCCGTGGCTCAGGTTCACCCCGGGCGCCAGGACGTTGATGAGAAAGCCGGCAAAGAGGATAAAGGTGAGCTGTGGCACCAGGGCCACCATAAAGGCATACGTGGAAACCAGGGGCAAGGCGATCAACATCGCCTTGTTCTCGCCGATGCGTTTGATGATCCAGCGCCACACCCAATAACCGGCGACCACGCCGATATGAGCCAAGGTGCTGTGGAGCCCCACCCAGCTATCGGAAGCCCCCAATTCGCGAACAAAAAAGACGATATAGAGTGGGCCGACGGTCCAGGCGCCGAGGTCGAAAAGCAGCGTGTTGATAATGATGCGCACAAACCCCCGATTGGCCTGGGTCAGTTCTCGCAACGCCTGACGCCATTGGCGATTGCCCCTCTGGGGCCGAACCGGCGTCGTCGTTTCATTCCTCTCGGGAATCTTGATGCGCGAGATCAAGTAGGCGCTGAAAAAACCGCCTAGCAGACCCACCCCATACATCCATTGATAGTTGCGCGGGAAAACTCCCCGATCCAGCCAACGCCCAAAGAAATAGACCAGGGGAGCGATGGTGGCGCTGCTCAAAATGCTGCGCCAAGCGAGCACCGTGGCCCGCGAACGCTCCGGGATGACATCGGAGAGCATGGGGCTCCAAGCGGTGGAAAAAAAGACGGAAGGCACCGTCATGGCCACCAGGATGGCGACGGTGAGTTCGGGCAATAAACTATGCAACAAAAAGGGCAGTACCAGGATGAGCAGATACCCCGCGCGCGCCAGAACCAACCCGCCGACGATCCATGGGCCGTGATGTTTCTGGCGTTCGAGGATGCGCGCCGAGGGGATGAATAAA
>JACIWY010000176.1 GCA_014360745.1 Chloroflexota bacterium | reverse complement strand
TGAAGAGGGGCCCGCCGACGTTGCCCAGTTGATAGCCTATTTGCCCCACCTCCCACCCTTTGCCCGGCTGCTCTTTGTAGAAGATCGAACGCTCAAGGCCAGCAATCCGTTGCTCAAGAGCGCCAAGAAGCTGGACAACGGTTATGTGCGCGAGTTCAAAGCGCCGGCCGCCGATGAACTGCCAGGCTGGATCACGGGACGCGCCCGCCAAAAGGGAGTGGATATTCCCCGACGTGCCGCGAGCCTGCTGGCCTCTTTTATCGGCGACGACCTGCGCGCCCTCGACCTGGAGCTGGAGAAGCTGGCCGCCTATGTAAACTATGCGCGCCCCATCGAGCTCGAGGATGTCCAGGCTTTGGTCAGCGCAACCCAAGAGGCCAACATCTTTAATCTGGTGGACGCCCTCGGCCTGCGACAACACCGCTCCGCCCTAAGCCATTTGCGGGCCTTGATGGCGGGCGGGGCCAACGAACTGTACGTACTGGCCATGGTGGCTCGCCAGATACGCTTACTCATCGCCGTCAAAGAGCTCATTCAGGCACGAGGCCTTCGTGGAGCCGAGCTTCGCCGGGCGCTCAAAATTTCACACCAATTCGTTGTGGACAAACTCTTGCGTCAGGCAGAGCAGTTCCGAATGGAGGAATTGGAAGCGCTCATGAACCAACTGGTAGAAGTGGACGAGGCGATCAAGACGGGGCGCATCGACGGCGGATTGGCGCTAGAGATGCTGACGCTGAGCATCTGCCGCCGCCCGGCCGGCGAGGCTTCTCACCAACCCAGCAACGCCTTGCGCAGTCGTTGAGCCAGGGCTTTTTCCTGCTTATCCCCGCCGACCAGATCCAGGTAAAGCTGCAAGGGATGGACAACATAAAGCCCCACTATAGCCTCCATGCCCCATAACAGCGCTTCGTCATAGGGTTGGAACACAAAGACATGGGCCCGTCTACCCTCTTTTTTCAGCTTGAGGATATCCACCAGCTCCTGCGGGTCGTCCAACCAGTAAAGGGCCAGGCGTGACGTATCTTCCGTTTCGGGCAGGCGTAACTTGGCCCCCGACCAGAGCGTCAGGGCGTAACGGCCCCTCAGTCGCCCACGCTCGGCAACCAAAATCCGCCGCAAATCGCCAGGTGAAAGATCGGAGCGCCAAACGACAAAAGGGCTGTTGCCCACGCGATAGCTCTCTACCCAAGCGTCGAGCAAGCCGGAAGGGTCAAAGAGCTCTGCCCCGGAGCGATCTTTGGAGATCAAGCCCATTTGAGCCAACGCCGAGGTGGTCATGCTGGCCAATCCCAGGCTGACGTGTGCCGTGCGCGCCAACTGGCGCATGGTCCAACGTTTGCGCGGCTGCAACAGCAGGCGCCGCACGACCCGCTCCCCTTTGCCCTTGAACGGCGAGCGAAAGGAGCGAGACGACGCCGGGCGCGATGCGCGACCGCCGATCTGCAAATAGACGCTCGCCGTGTCTAGAAAGGCATTCCCTTCTAGGTCGAGGTAGCCGACGCCGTACGCCTGGAGCAAGGCGCACGCCTCTGAGCTGAACGAAGGAGCCACCAATACTTGGACTTTTTCGATATGGTTGCCCGACGCCTCTTGCGCGGGTATAGCGGCAAGCCTTGCCCCTTCCGCGGACAAAAAGCCCTGTTGCGTCAGCCAAGATCGAACCGTATCGGCATCGCCTTCACCCAAGAGCGAGCACAACAAATCCACCTCGATGGCCCCTCGGCCGACGGCCACCCGCAGGCCAAAGCGAGTCGCCTTTTGTGCCGGGGCCATCAAGTGCCGAATGGCACGAAACTTGAGCTGCGGGTACAATTTGTCAAAGCGCCGCAAAAAGAGCGCTTGCACGTCCGACTGCCGCACGAGGCCGCCCTCCGATACTTGTAGCTATGCCCCCTCGTTCATCCTCATTCTCGCCCACAGCAAAGGCATCCTCAACCAGGATACCCCATCGACAACCCTTTCCCTTTCACTCTTCGTGGCCCCCTGAGACAGAAGGGCTACCCTACACCTGCCCCATCACGGGCGCCAGCCGACAGAGATCGGCTTGGCAAAGGTTGCTGCGGTTTTCAACCGCCCCAACTCTCCTCTGAGTAACTCATATCCCGGCAAATTCACCCACCCAAACCCAAAACGCGCTCGGCGTTAGCGGAATAGACCTGTTTTAGCACATCGTCGGGCAAATAGACGCCATAGATCTTCCAGCGCCCTTGAGGAGGAATCTCGGCATCGGGCGCATAATCAAAATACTCGTCCGCCGTTTCCAGGAAGCGGAAATAGGTCTGATACATGGCGATACGTGGCGTGTTATCGGTGCCAAAGAGGATGCGCTCCGCATATTTGAGAAACCACTCTCGCGCCGTATACGGTGCACGGCCCAATTCGGCAATGCGCGCCGAGATATCGGTATACAAGTTGGGATATGTATCCAACATCTGGGACACAAAGCCCAGATTCTCCGGATAACAGCCCACATGGGCGGTGATAAACGTCGTTCGGGGATGGGCCTCGATGAGCCGGTAGAGCGAGGCAATAAGGTGCTCGAAAGAGGGGAAATCAGGGCCATAAAAATGCCACTCCGGGCGTCGATGCAACTCATCCCAACGCTCGTTGAAGCGATCCAGCGGCCGGAAAAAGGCGACGGGATCGGCCGTATGGATCAATACCGGCAAAGAGAGCTCACTGGCGCGTTCCCACAAAGGCGCGATGCGCGGATCGTCGGGCATCACCAGTGCTCCGCGCGTGTCTCGCACCCGCAGGCCCAATTCTTTGAACACTTTGAGCCCGCGAGCGCCCGCTCCGGCGTCTTTCTCCAACGCCTCGAGCCTCTTTTCTAGCCAGGAAGGCTCGCCGATTCCGTTCCAATCGACGTTGCAAAAAGTGTAAAACCGACCGGGATAGGCTTGGTCCAAAGCTTCCAGGTTGCGCTTGAGCACATCCCCCGTACCGCCACTCAGGTTAACAATAGATCGCAAATTGAGCAGATCCATCTCGCGCACCATCTGTTCGATATCAAGCCCACGCTCGTGTATCCGCTCGACGGGCAGATGGTTGTGCGCGTCGATAGCCGGATATTTCGCCCGCGCGACATGATGCGCGGGCACGACCAATTCGGAACGTGGGCGCAAATCGGCGGCGAGTAGCGGATGTTCCATTTCCTCTGACCCCCTTCGAAAACTCGGCGAATACAGTTTACCCCTCTTCGTCAAACTCATGCCCATTTTAATCTCTTGGACCAAGCCTGGCAATCGCAAGCGCATTATTCAGGACTTGCCGCAAGCCAAACTGCCCTCTAGAATATGCCCAATAAAGTCCAAGTCGTTAGTTCTGTATAAAGATCTTATCACAAGGAATGTGATGTCGGAGGGGCGACGCTTTGGCAGCCCCAAGCCGCCAAGGCCATTCTGCCAAGGTCGATCTCAAGGGGGAGGCAGGCGATGCTTAATCTCGTGACCGGGGCGACAGGGTTGGTAGGCAGCAAGTTGGTAGAAGCGTTGCTGGCACGCGGCGAAGAGGTGCGCGTGTTGGCGCGCCCCACCAGCCGCATCCAGCATCTGCGTGATATCAAGGTAGATGTGCGCATCGGCACCCTGAACGACAATGCCACATTGATGGCCGCGGCCAGAGGCGTGGATCGTATTTTTCACTGTGCGGGATTGGTCAGCGATTGGGGCGTGCTCGAGAATTTCATCCAGACCAATGTGCACGGCACGCGCAACATGCTGGCGGCGGCGACCCGGGCAGAGGTCAAGAAGTTCGTCTTTTTAAGCACCACCGATGTATACGGTTTCCCTGGAACCCCCGCCGAAGAAAATGAACGGCCTTCCCCACGTGGCTTTCCCTTTGCCGACACCAAGATCGAAGCCGAGGGGTTGATCTGGAATCATCGCCGTCGCGTGGGCCTTCCGGTGTGTGTGATCCGCCCGGCGACCATTTACGGCCCCGGGGCCGAGATGGTGGTCACGCGCGTGGTCGAGATGTTGCGACGACGGCGGATGTATCTTGTCGATGGCGGGACACATATCATGGGGCTCACTCACGTAAGCAACCTAGTAGATGCTATGCTCCTGGCCGCCGACAGCGAGGCCAGCATCGGCCAAGCCTATAACATCTCCGACGGTAGCAAGATCACCTGGCGGGAATATCTCTACGCGCTGGCCGACTTGACCGAGCTCCCCCGGCCCTCGCGCAATTACCCCCGCTGGCTGGCCTTTGGCCTGGCTTCTTTTTGGGAGACGTATTACCATTCGCTAGGACGCACTGACCGGCCGCCGATGACGCGCATGTTCGTCGAGTATATGGGCACGGATCAGGATTTTCCCATCGCCAAAGCTCAACGGGAGCTGGGGTACCAACCGCGCATATCCTTTGACGAGGGATTACGCCAAATCGGCCGCTGGCTGCGGCAGACGGGCCTGCTCGATATGCGCGAAATGGCTTAAAGACCTATGGATGTGGACCATCTAGGACGAGTTTTCACTCACCCCTATAGGTTGGAGCATACCTTGACCTTATCCACAACCCTTTCTCCAGAGACACTGAGACGCTGGCGTCGCCGCGTTTTCGCCGTCAGTTGGCTGAGCTACGCCGGCTTCTATTTAGGACGAGTGAATTTGGCCGTGGCCATACCGGCGCTGGGCTCTGCTTTTGGCTGGAGTAGGATGGCGTTGGGGCTGTTGGGCAGCGCTTTTTTCTGGGTGTACGCCTTCAGCCAACTGCTAAACGGATACCTGGGCGATCGCCTCTCCGCGCGACGCTTTGTGGCGGCGGGGTTGCTGCTCTCGGCAGGGCTTAACCTGCTCGTGGGCTCACTAGGGGCATATGGCGCCTTGACGCTGGCCTGGGCAGCCAACGGCTGGGCACAGGCTACCGGTTGGGGCCCGATTATGCGCACTTTGGCGCGTTGGTTCCCGCCAGATGAGCGCGGGAAGCTTACGGCGTTGTTTGCGCCCTGCTATGTCGTGGGCAGCGCTCTCTCTTGGGCCGTGGCCGGCTGGTTTATTGCCTTGGGCGGATGGCGTTGGGCTTTTTGGGGACCTGGAATGCTGCTATGGATAGTGGCCTTTGGCTGGTTCATCGGCGTGCGCGACGATCCCCAGTCGGCGATGGGCAGAGCCGTGGGCGAGCGGCACGGCGAGCCAACGTCTGCTTCGTTGCCACAGGACCTGATCGGCCTCTTGCGCCATGCACGCCTGGCACCGGCCCTGGCCGTGTGTTTGTTCTCGGGCATGATCAAAGACGGCCTCACCCTATGGGGGCCGACCTATTTGATGGAACAAGCGGGGCTATCCCTGACAACCGCGGCCTTGAGCGGGGTGATCATCCCCATTGCCGGCGCGGCGGGGGTCTTTTTTGCCGGCTGGGCAATGCATCGCCACACCAGCGGGCGAGAGATGCCGGTGGTGGCAGGGCTGGCCATTTTAGTGACGATCGCGGTGGCGGGGCTTTATGCCGCCGGGCATGGCGGGGGGTTGGGTTTGGGGTTGACCATGTTGGCCGCCATGGCCCTGGGCAGCCACGGCACTAACGCTCTGTTGCTGGCCTCTTTGCCCCTCAGCCTGGGGCCCCGCGGGGCGGTCTCCGCCGCTGCGGGGACGCTGGACTTTATCTCCTACGTCGGTGGGGGCATCAGCGCCCTGCTGGTCGGCTGGCTGCAAGACCTGGCCGGTTGGCCGGCCGTGCATCTCTGGTGGGGCGCCGTAGCATTGGCCATGGTTATCCTGGCCGTGCGCACGGCACAAGGCGAAAGAACCCAAGAACAAAGGCCCGCACGGGCTTAGCAATCATATCAGAATAAGAGGGGACATTCATGGCAAGCAGAGATCCGGATCGCCCTAACATCCTCTTTATCCTCAGCGATGACCAAGGTCATTGGGCTATGGGCTGCGCGGGCAACGAGGAAATCCGCACCCCCGCCCTGGATCGCCTGGCGCGCACGGGCATTCGTTTCGAACACTTTTTCTGCACCTCCCCGGTATGCTCCCCGGCGAGGGCCTCGCTCTTGACCGGACGCATCCCGTCGCAACATGGTATCCAAGATTTCCTGCGCGCCGGCAATGTGCCCGGCGAGCCGGAGGGCCGAGGGCCTATCGAATATCTGGCCGGGCAATGGGCCTACACCGACCTGCTGGCCCAACGCGGCTATGACTGTGCCCTGAGCGGAAAATGGCACCTGGGCGATTCGGCCAGGCCACAGAAGAGTTTTCGCTTTTGGGATGTCCACGCCAGCGGTTCAGGGCCTTATTACTATGCACCGATGATCCGCGACGGTAAACCGTATCGTGACCCGCGCTACGTCAGCGACTTGATCACCGACAACGCGCTCGTCTATCTGGAAGGACAACTCGCCGATCAGGCACCTTTTTGTCTGAACGTGCACTATACCGCGCCGCATGCACCTTGGATGCGCCAAGAACACCCCGCGGAACTGTACGACGACTATTACCAAAATTGCCCTTTCCGCTCCATCCCCGACGAGCCGATGCATCCCCATCAACTCTACAAAGAGGAGCAAATGGGCACGACGCCCGAGATGCGGCGCAAGGTGCTCAGCGGTTATTTCGCCGCCGTCACTGGCATGGATCGCAACATCGGTCGGCTGTTGGATTGGTTGGAGGAGTACAAGTTGCGTGAGAATACGCTGATCTTTTTCACCAGCGATAATGGCATGAGCATGGGCCATCATGGCATCTATGGCAAGGGTAACGGCACCTTTCCCCCCAACATGTTCGACACGGCGGTCAAGGTGCCTACGCTTGTCTCACGGCCAGGTCATGTACCCCAAGGTCTGGTTTGTGAGGCGTTGTTAAGCCACTATGATTGGGTGCCGACCTTGCTCGACTATCTCGGCCTCGACATTCCGGATGCCGAGCACTTGCCCGGCCATAGCTTTGCCCCGTTGTTACGTGGCGAACCGTTCCAAGAAAAGGATTGGATCGTCGTCTATGATGAGTATGGCCCGACGCGCATGGTGCGCAATCGCGAGTGGAAATATGTACATCGCTACCCCTATGGTCCCCATGAACTGTACCATCTCAGCCAAGACCCGGACGAAAAGGTTAATTTGGTCGACGATCCGGCTCATCGCGGCGTGCGCGAGGCGTTGCGCGCCGAGCTGGAGGCCTGGTTCGTGCGCTATGTGGACCCGGCCCGAGATGGCACACACGAAGCGGTGATGGGGCGTGGCCAGATCGACATCGTCGGGCCGGCGG
>JACIWY010000175.1 GCA_014360745.1 Chloroflexota bacterium | reverse complement strand
CCGCCTCTTTGAGCTGGCCTATCAGAATACACTGCGCATCTATGAGGCGATCCCGGGCAAGGTGATGATCAGCTACGTCGCCGAGGATATGGGCAGCCAGCAGGGGCTGCTCTTTTCTCCCGCGCAGATTCACGAATTCTTGATCCCACGGATGAAGCGCATGATCGACCTGGCCCACGAGGCCGGCGCCTATGTCTTTTTTCACAGCGACGGGGCAGTGCGCCGGATTCTGCCCGATATGATTGCGGCCGGGATCGATGTGCTCAATCCGATCCAATGGCGAGCGCGGGGCATGGAACGGGAGGCGCTTAAACGCGACTTTGGGCAGCAACTCGTGTTCCACGGCGGCATGGACAACCAATATACGTTGGCCTTCGGCAGTGTGGACGAGGTCCGCCAGGAGGTGGCCGACAACCTCAGGATTTTGGGCGCAGGTGGCGGATATATCCTGGCGCCCTGTCATAACATTCAAGCCGTCAGCCCACCGGAGAACATCGTGGCCATGTACGAGATGGGGTATGAGCTGGGCTGGAGTTAACAAGGAAGGTACGAGGAGGGGCGCGCTTTATGTATGTTGGACGATTTGTCGTTTTGGGCCGCACGTTATCGGGGGATCCCTATCTGGGCTACAGGGTGTCATCGCGTTCCTTTCCCAACCGCACCATCCTCACGACGCCGGATCGGGCCATGGTCGTACCCACGTCCGATGCCCCGCCCAGCAATAACCCATATATTTCATACAATTGCCTGCGCATCCATGGCGATGTGGTCGTCGTGGCCAATGGCAGCCACGTCGACCCGATCATCGACAAGGTGGGTCTTGGCTATGGGCTGCGCGATGCCATGGCGCTGGCATTGTTGGCGCTGGATTACGAACACGACCAATACAACACGCCGCGCATTGCCGCCGGCTGGGATCTGGCGCGGAAACAGGGGTTCATGGGCATCGTGGGCGAGGGCCAACTGGCCGTATGCCGAATAGAAGTGCCCTCAGGCCAAGCCTATCTGCTCGCCACCTATGAGCGCACCGAGCCCACGCCCATTGCCCTCCAGGGAGAGACGGCACAGGCGCTCTGCGACGCCTTGTTTGCAAGTGAATACGAACATCCGGTGGCTGCGTTGGCCGTCCTGTTCGCCAATGGCGAGCTGCACATGGCGACCCGCACGCGAGAGGGCAGTTGAAATTGCGGCAACCCTAATCGCCCTGCGGCGACCGGTTTAGCCTGCGAAAGCAGACTTGGCGGTTGCTGCCATTTCACTGGTCAGTGGTCTCCGGCTATGCCCTCAGCTGTTCGATGGTGGCCACATTGCCGCCAGCGCGCACTATATCCTCCAAGGCCTTTTCCCCGTCGTGGATCTCGAGGTTTACGGCGCGCGTAGCGTCGATCAAGAGGGTGACGCCCAAGCCCCTTTGTAGGGCATCCAGCGCCGAGGCTCGGACGCAATAATCCAGGGCGAGCCCGCCGATATAGAGATGCTCTATGCCGAGGTCGCTTAGCACTTGCGCCAGTGGTCGCCCTCGATCATCTTGAGCATCAAAAGCCGAATAGCTGTCGGCTTGGGGGTCCATGCCTTTGGAGAGGATCAACACCTTGTCGGAATAGGCAAGGTCGGGGTGGAACTTGGCGCCCCATGTGTTCTGAACGCAGTGGGGAGGCCATTTCCCGCCGCCACTTGTAAAGTGCGCCGTTTGTTCCGGATGCCAATCGCGAGTGGCGATGACCGGCAACCCGGCTTCGATAGCAAGGCGGATATACTCATTCAACACGGGAATCAAAACATCGCCTCCTGGGACGGCGAGCGCTCCCCCAGGCAAAAAGTCGTTTTGCATATCGACGATGAGCAGAGCACTCTTGGGTTTGATAGCCATCGGAACTTGCCTCCTGGACATCGGATCGGGCGGGCCATACGCCGCGGCGTGGTTTGGCTAGGGGGCGAAACCGCCCGGAGAGAATGAAGGGGCGCGACGAAGGCCCAACAAGCCTTTTTTCATTGTAATGACCTGAGGGAAGAGGGGCAAACGCACGTTTATATCGGTTGACGAGCGATTTTACCTCGATAAACTAGGCGTTGGCCGTCCGAGATCGGGATCGACGAGGAAAGGGGCGCAATTGTCGTCAGGGAAACAGTGGCTGCTCAAACGGCGCTTTGTGGAGAGCTTTGGGGCCCAGATGCCGGATCTCGATCCGGTGTTGGCCAAGGTGCTCTATGCCCGTGGCATCGATACCCCTGAAAAAGTAGCCGCTTTTCTGGCCGACGATGGGGATCTGGGCAACCCCTTTGACCTGCCCGATATGGCTGCGGCGGTGACTCGGCTCCGCCGGGCGCGGCGGGCCGGCGAGCGGATCGTCGTCTATGGCGACTTTGACGTAGATGGGGTGAGCGCGACGGCGCTGTTGGTATCGGCTTTGTGCGCAACAGGGGCCGACGCCCAACCGTACATCCCCGATCGCTTTGATGAGGCGTATGGCCTGAACAAGCCGGCGTTGCAGCGGCTGCGCGAGCAGGGCGCGAGCCTGGTCGTCACCGTGGATTGTGGCATTCGTTCCTGTGCCGAGGCGGATTTTTGCCGCGAGATCGGCCTCGACCTGATCATTACCGACCATCACACCGTGCCCGAGCGAATGCCCGATGCCTTGGCGGTGATAGACCCGAAACGCGCGGACAGCCGCTATCCCTTCGGCCAACTGGCCGGGGTCGGCGTGGCCTATATGCTTGTAGTGGCGCTATATCGCGCTTTGCACAGCACTGGCGAGGCCCCTGAGGGTTTGCCCGATCCGCAGCGCTATCTCGATCTGGTGGCGCTGGGCACTGTGGCCGACATGGTGCCGTTAATCGGCACGAATCGAATGTTGGCCCGACGTGGCCTGGCCCGGTTGCGAGAGACGGCCCGGCCGGGGCTTTCGGCGCTCATGGCAGCCGCCGGGGTGCGGCCCGAAGGCCTGCGCAGCGAGGATATTGCCTTCCGGTTGGGGCCGCGTATCAACGCCGCGGGGCGCCTAGAACATGCCATGCTGGCTTATCGGCTGTTGAGCGCCGATTCCATGGCGGAGGCGCAGGAGTTGGCCCAGGAGCTGGATCGCATCAACGCTCGTCGGCAAGAACTGCTCGACCGACAGGTGGAGTTGGCCAGATCCACTTTCCAAGAGCCTGTTGGGTGCGGCTTGTTGTTCGTGGCAGGGCCCGACTTTCACGAGGGGATCGTGGGGCTCATTGCCAGTCGTCTCACCGAGGCGTATTACCGGCCGGCGTTGGTAATGCGCGCCGATGAAGAGGGAGTGCGCGGCTCTGCGCGCAGCATCGAAGGCTTTCACATCACCCGCGCGCTGGATGCTTGCGCCGATCTGTTGTTGCGCTACGGCGGCCATGAACGCGCGGCAGGTTTTAGCTTGGCGGCGGAAAACCTAGAGCTCTTTCGCCAAAGGGTGGAAGCGCACTGCTTGGCCCATTTAGACCCAACGCTGCTCCAGCCGCGTCAGCGCGTAGACGCCATCGTCACCTTGGCGGAGATCTGTGAGGAAACCGTGCTGGCGTTGGAGGCGCTGGAGCCCACAGGCGAGGAGAATCCCCCGCCGCTGTTGGCCACGCTGGGCTTGGAGCTGACGGCCCTCAAACCTGTGGGCTCGGAGGGGCAACATTTGCAGCTCTATGTAAGCGATGGTTTACGCTCGCTGCGGGGCATCGGGTTCCGCCTCGGGCATATGGCCAAGGCGTTGGAACAAGGAACCAAAATCGACGTGCTTTATACGCCGGCGCTGGAGTTATGGCAGGGCAACACCTATCTGCAGATGATCGTCCATGATGTGCGGCCCAGCCGGTAGGGCCGGCCCGTTACTTTTCCGGACCTTCCAAACGGCCTTGCAGTCGTTCCTCCTTGAGTTTGCGCGGCAGGATTTCGGTCAAGGCTAGATAAAGGCACAAGCCGACGATGGCAAGCCAAGTTTCAACCCCGTAAAGGCGACGCTTGAGGATGACCTGGACGGGCACTTCTTCGGCTCGTCCGAACAAGGGCCATCGCCCGCCGCCGACGACATCAAAGACCATGTAAAAACCATACAGGATCTCGGCCATAAAGTTGGCGATGATAAAGATATGGATGACCTTCCACCACCAACGCATCGAGGCTCTCCTTTCGTGATCGTGGTTTCCGCTCGGTCTATTCTGTCGTTTCGCTCAGCGAGCGTCTTGAACCGCTTGCCTATTTTAACGGTCTATAAGAGGTTTGCCAAAAATAGGGCCATGAAGGCCAGGCAGGTTGTAGAGTGCGAACCGCAGCGAAGGCGTGGCTCCTTCTGGTGCCGGCTGCACGACGAATAAGGGGGGAGGGCTAAATTTGGCAGCCTGCGCATTGTGTGGTAACATATCGTCGCCGTGGGGGCGTGGTGTAGTGGTTTAACATAATGGCCTGTCAAGCCATAGATCGCGGGTTCGAGTCCCGTCGCTCCCGTACCAGGGGCGTCGTACATGAGTGCGACGCCTTTTTCTTTTTTCAAGATCGATCGCGAAATCCGGGGCCATCCATTGGGCTGATTCCTGGAGGGTGAAAATGCTATCTAAATTCCTCCGCCTTACCCTTCCCACTTTGATCGTGCTGTTGGGCATCGCCTGTCGGCGGATGCCGGAGGTTTTAAGGCCAACGACGCCTTCGCCATCGCCCACCATTACGCCGTCGGAGCGGCCCCTTCGTTTGTCGCGCGGCATAAACATGGGCAATACCTTGGAGGCGCCACGCGATGGGAGTTGGGGCTATCGCCTGCAAGCCGCCTATTTTCAACGCATCGCCGAAGCCGGCTTTGACCACGTGCGTCAGCCGATCCGTTGGTCCGATTACGCGGCCAAAGAGCTGCCTTACACCATCGAGCCCGAGTTCTTTCAACAGGTTGACTGGGTGGTAGAGCAATGTACGAGTCGCAACCTGGCCGTCATCCTAGACATGCATCACTACTTGGAGATCATGGAAAACCCGGAGGCTCACCGCGAACGCTTTTTGGCGTTATGGCGGCAGATCGCCGCGCATTATCAAGATTCCCCTGATACAGTGCTCTTTGAGCTGTTGAACGAGCCGAACGGCGCTCTGAACGCCATGCTTTGGAACGACTATCTCGCCGAGGCCATCGCCATCATCCGCCAGACCAACCCCAGCCGCGTCATCATCATCGGGCCGACGGAATGGAACAGCCATGCCGCTCTAGTCACGCTCAAGTTACCTGAAAATGATCCTCATCTACTGGTGACCTTTCATTATTACCAGCCCTTCTCTTTTACTCACCAAGGTGCGGAGTGGGTGAACGGCAGTGCTTCCTGGCTGGGCACAACCTGGCAAGGCACCCCCGCCGAGCAGGAAGCGATCCGTTTTGATCTTGATGTGGCCGCGCGTTGGGCCCGACAGAACGGGCGCAAGCTCCTATTGGGCGAATTCGGCGCCTATGAGAAGGCCGATATGGCCTCTCGCGCCCGCTGGACCGCTTTTGTAGCCCGCGAGGCCGAGGCACGGGGCATCGCCTGGTGCTATTGGGAGTTCGGGGCCGGCTTTGGCGCTTATGATCGCATCGAGCGGAAATGGAACGAGCCGTTGTTGCGCGCGCTCATCCCGGAGTAAGCGGGCGCAACAACGGCTCGGCGGTTCTGTGCTAACGTTGGATGGTGAGCAAATACCACAGCGTGGGGTATTCCGTGGGCAGCTCCAAGATCACCTTGCCCTCCTGGATCGGCAACGAGCGGCTTGGCGCCGTGGGTTGGCCATAACCGTCCAGAGGTTGCAAGGCCAGGGAGTGGGCGTTCTTCAAGCCGCTTAGCGTTACCGTGGCCTGCACCGGCTCGATGCGTGTCGGCGCGGTGCCCCACTGATCGCCGACGGAGCGGTGGCTCTCGTCGGTCCAGCGCATGCCGGTGTTCGCCACCCTGGCCGCGGTGAGCATAAGCAAGCGCCCGCTCTCGCGCAGAGGCCGATTGTCCAAACTGGCCACCTGCAAAGCAGCGAAGGGGGTGCGCAGATCCACCTGCATCTGAGACGTGGCCAGCCTGCCGGCGCGGCCGATGACCCCCTGATGTAAGGGTGTGTCGATCAAGACTCGACCGCCCCCTTCCCCGACATGCCAGAGAAGCTGCCCTGTATCACTGGCGATCGTGTCTCCCATGGGCAGATCGATTTCCCCTTCGGCAGGGGCCAACTCCTCGGCGTAAAAATCGGCAATGGCCGTGCGATGCACCAACGCCAGGCGCCCTGGCAGGTAGGGATACCAGAAGGGGTGGCGGTCGTCGGGCATCTCCACGCGCAGGCTCTCCAGCACCCAGTCGTGGGGCATGCGCCGTTCCACCGTTTTTTGCGCCGCCGCCACATCGCCGCGCAGGAACATGAGCGCGCCGAGCGCCGTCTGGGTCATTTTCAGCGGGTCGTTGGCCATGGAGAAAAAGCGCGGGATGGCGCCGCTTTTCCATTGTTCCTCGGTGCCTCCGCCATAGGCGAACCAGAACAAGCCATCCCAATCCTGGAGTAGCGCGTAGGCGCTGAGAATGGGGATCAGCTCGGCGGCGTATTCGTGAGGGAAGGGTTCGTTGACTTCGGAGACGATGTAAGGCAACCCTTGCACCTGGCTGCGCGAGAGTTGGGCGGGGACCGAATGATCGGGATCGTCGAGCATGGGCGTGTTGGTCATGATCCAATCTACGGGCGACCAGCGCACGCCGGGGAAACGCGGGTGTTGCCAATAGACATGGCCGTCGATGAGGTCCAACGTGGCGTTCGATTCCAGCATGGGCAGAGCGCTCCAGCGGTGGTTATAGTCAGACGTGCCCAGGATCAGTTGTTGAGCGCCCACGCTGCGCAGGAAAGAGGCCATCTCGCGGAAAAAGTCTTTTTCCATCTCGGCGTAAAAAGTGGCCTCGTCACGGAAGCGCGCCCCCGACGCAGTGGCAAACTCCTCGCGACGCAGCCGGCGCACCGAATTGAGCGCAGGGTCCTCGTTGGGGCGCAGATCGCCTTGCCAGGCCTCGAGCAAGGCGTCGCGGTCGGTATATCGTTGTGCCAGCCAGGTGTTCCAGCGTCGGTCCAGGTCCTTGGCGTAGGCGGGCGGCAAGTCGACCCACTCGGCGCCCTCCTCGGTGTTTTCGCCGCGCAGGATGCCGCGCACCCAGTTATCCAAGATGCTATTTTCATTGACCAGCTCGATGATAGCGATGGCCGGCTCATCGGCATAGCGCAAACCGGAGAT
>JACIWY010000174.1 GCA_014360745.1 Chloroflexota bacterium | reverse complement strand
CAGATCGAGCGGCGTGTTTCACAAAAGAGAGCTATGCGGCGGGCTGTCGCTCGGGTGATGCGTGCTGGTGCGCAAGGGTGTAGGATTGTGTGTAAAGGGCGTTTGGCAGGCGCGGAAATGGCCCGTGTGGACTGGGTGCACGAAGGGCGTGTGCCCCTGCACACATTGCGCGCCGATATCGATTACGCCGTCGAGGAGGCGGTGACGCCGTATGGGCGCATTGGCGTCAAAGTCTGGATTTATCGCGGCGACGTGATGCTCGAGTCGGGATCGGAGGCTGAGGAGACGACCGGTGCCGTTTTGTCGCCCAAGGAGGTAGCTGACGAGACGAGATTGCCGGTTAGGGAGATGTAGCTATGTTGATGCCCAAGAGACGCAAGTATCGCAAAGAACATCGGGGCCGGATGAAGGGCAAAGCCCTGCGCGGCTCGACGATACATTATGGCGAGTATGGCCTCAAAGCGGAGCAGCCCGCCTGGATCACCAGTCGCCAAATCGAGGCCGCGCGCCGTGCCATCGTGCGCCAGCTTCGCCGTAGTGGCCAGGTATGGATCCGCATCTTTCCGGACAAACCCGTGACACAAAAAGCGGCCGAGACGCGTATGGGCAGCGGTAAAGGCGCAGTGGATCATTATGTGGCCGTGGTCAAGCCCGGGCGTATTCTTTTCGAGGTAGGCGGCGTGGATGAGGCCACGGCGGAACGTGCTCTGTGGTTAGCGGCGCAAAAGTTGCCCATCAAGACACGTTTTGTCTCTCGCGAGGCGCTCTAGTTCGACAATCATACTCTGGTCGGAGCTCGGCCCTGGCATTTTGAGCGCAAGGATAGAGACGTGTGAATTATTGCGGCCGCGTTGGCAGTTTGAGATGGTAAGGATGAGCAAGGAGCAAAACATGGAAGGAACCCTCTACTCGGTTGGCAGCAAGGTGGTGCATCCCTGTCATGGCGCAGGCACGGTGGTGCGTATTCAACAGAAAAGCCTTGGCGAGGTCACCCACACTTATTATGTGATCGACACGCTGCCCGGTTCTATGCGGGTCATGGTGCCCGTCGATCAAGCGGATGAAGTGGGGCTACGTCGGGTGGGCCGTGCGGACGAGTTGCGCACTATTCTTCAGACCTGCCGAGAAGCGCCAAGTGAAGAAGAGATCGACACCAACTTTCGCACTCGCTCGGCGCAAATGAGCGAGCAACTCAAGTCCGGATCGTTTGAAGAGGTCGTCGAGGTGGTGCGCATGCTTTACTTTATGAATCTGCAGCGCACATTGGGCATGACCGACCGGCGTTACTTTGAGCAGGGCAAAGAGATCCTGGCCGGCGAGCTGGCGTTGGCCACTGGTCAGGACATGGACGCGGCCAAGCAGGAGGTGGAGAGCTACCTGAACGCCATGTTGGGCGCAGAGCGAGGTTAGAAATCGTTTTTGCCCTGCGATTTACCTCTGAAAAGGCCCGTAGAAGCAAGATGTTTCTACGGGTTTTTTATTAACGTCAGGAAAAGCCGGGTGGAACCGTTGCCGGGCTATCTTTACGCCCCTCTTGCGCACTCTTTACGGACTATTGACGGGGGATTTTTCTAGTCGTGGCACAATAGTCTTGGCACCGATATCCGATCCTGCCCAAGAAAGGTGTGCCATGAGTATTATCAGAGAGGCGATTTCCAGGGCGCGTTTCCAACGCTTTTCGCTATGGCCGGTACTACGCAAACGGAAATGCCCGGTGCGCTTGTTCCTCGTTGTAGCGACAAGCCTGATTTACATTTTGGGCTTTATCCCTCTCTATCGCGCCACAAGGACCGGAGCGCTAGCCGGCTTGAGCCTGGTGCCGGTGGCCTTGGTTGCCTGGTTTTGGGGCTTGGCAGCGGGTTTGATTGCTGCATTGTTGATGGCGGCAACGACGGCCGTGCAGATGCAGCTCGTTTTCGCCGATCTCTTTGTCGCGCGCCTCTCCTCGATAGGGATCAGCGCGGGCATGGGTGCGATAACGGCCTTGTGCACCGGCTATATGGCCGGCTTGAAACAAAGGCTAGAACGCGAAATTCAAGAGCGGATCCAGCAACAACAGGCGCTCCAGGATGCTGAGAAGCGCTTGCGGTTGATCCTTCGGTCGGTGCTCACGGGCATCGTCGTGGTCGATGCCGAAAGCCATCGCATTTTGGATGTTAACCCTGTTGCCGAACGCATGATCGGGGCCAATCGTGAGGATATCATCGGCCATGAGTGCTATCGTTTCATCTGCCCTGCAGAGCGTGGCCGATGCCCGATCACCGATCTGGGCTACAAATTGGAACATGCCGAGCGCGTTTTGCTGACCGCCGACGGAAGGGAAATACCGGTGCTCAAGAGCGTGACGCCCATCGAAATCAATGGCCGCACCCTGCTCTTGGATAGTTTTGTGGATTTGAGCGAACGACGGGCCATGGAGGCGGAATTGCGGCGGGCTAAGGAAGAGGCAGAGATAGCCAATCGTCTCAAGAGCCAATTCCTGGCCAACATGAGCCACGAGATCCGCACGCCCATGAACGGCATTATCGGCATGACGGGGCTTTTGTTAGATACTGAATTGACCGCGGAACAGCGCGAATACGCCGAGCGCGTGGCCAGTAGCGCCGAAGCTTTGTTGAGCGTGATCAACGACATTTTGGATTTCTCTAAAATCGAGGCCGGCAAGCTCGAATTGGAGAAGGTGGATTTTGACCTGCGCATGCTCTTGGAGGAAGTGAGTGACATCCTGGCCGTCAAACCCCAAGAGAAAGGGCTGGAGTATGTGTGCCTTGTGGAACCTGATGTGCCCTCGCGGCTTCGTGGCGACGAAGGGCGTCTACGCCAGGTGTTGAACAACCTCATCGGCAATGCCATCAAATTTACAAATGAGGGGGAGGTAGCCGTTTTGGTCAGCCTGGAAAAAGAGACCAAAGATATGGCGATGATCCGTTTTGCCGTAAGGGATACCGGCATAGGCATCGATTCTAGCATCGTGCCGACGTTGTTCCGGGCTTTTACCCAGGCGGATGCTTCGACAACGCGCAAATATGGGGGCACCGGCCTGGGGCTGGCCATCTGCAAGAGCTTGGTGGAGATGATGGGAGGCCAAATCGGTGTGCAGAGCGAGCTGGGGAAGGGCTCGGAGTTCTGGTTTGTCCTCCCCTTGGAAAAACAACTTGGCGAGGAACAACCTCGCCAGAGCGCTTCTGCGAGTTTGTGCAACTATCGTATTTTGGTGGTGGATGATAACGAGACCAACCGTCTGTTACTCAAAAAGCTGCTTCAATCGTGGGGATGCCGATATGAGGAAGCTGGAGAAGCCGTCAAGGCGTTGACGCTGCTGCGCTCCGGCGTGGCCCAGGGAGATCCTTTCCATATCGCTATATTGGACATGCAAATGCCGGGGATCGATGGAGAAATGTTGGGGAGGCTGATCAAAGAGGACAGCACTTTGGCCGATGTCGAACTGATTATGATGACCTCGCTCAACCGACAGGGCGAACGCGAGAGATTGCGCCGGCTCGGCTTCGCTGCCTATCTCACCAAACCGGTAAAGCAGTCGCAGCTTTTTGATTGCCTCGTCGATATCATTGGTTTGAATGACCAAGCCGAGGAGGAAGGCAAACCTCACGAAGAAGATGTGGTTGTTGCTCCTAAGGGTCAATCTCTCGCCCGCGTGCTTCTGGCCGAGGACAATATCACCAACCAGTTGGTGGGCCTCAAAATGCTAGAGAGGCTGGGCTATCGTGCGGATGCCGTGGCTAATGGGCAAGAGGCGCTTCACGCTCTTGCAACCATTCCCTATGACCTGGTGCTTATGGACGTACAGATGCCGGTGATGGATGGCTTTGAGGCCACGCGGCGCATTCGTTCGGGCCAGGGGGGCGTGCTGAATCCTAATGTGCCCATTATAGCTTTGACCGCCCATGCCATGAAGGGTGACCGCGAGCGCTGCCTTGCCGCAGGAATGAATGCTTATGTGGCCAAGCCGGTCACCCTCAAGGCCCTGGCCGATGCTTTAGAGGGTTGCCTGGCGCCACATCTGAGAGCAGACGAGCGGGCTATGCGCTCGCCAGCAATTCCTCAAGAGAATGAGACACCGGTATATGACTGGGCGACATTGCAGGAGAATCTGAGCGATGTGCCAGATATGGTGGTTTTAGTGTTGCAAACGTTCGCCCAAGATGTTCCGCAACGATTGAGCGCTTTGCAAGACAGCCTGAGAAATGGCGATGCCGCCCGCTTTCGCCGAGAAGCCCATGGGCTCAAGGGAGCGGCTAGGACGGTTGGAGCCCTGGCCCTGGCGAAGGTCGCCCAACAGGCTGAAAACGCCGGCGAGCGCGGCGATCTTGAGGCTATGAATGATTCTTTGGTCGCGCTAAAACGGGAATTCGTGCGGCTTGAGGGAGTCTGGGCTGCGGAGGGGTACGCCATACAACGCGCTGAGATAGAAGGCTTCTTCGGAGAACCGGGTTATGCAGGAGGGGCAAGCGTATGAAAATTCTCATTGCCGAGGATGATCCGACGTCTTTGCTATTGCTCAAGACATTGTTGACGCAAGAGGGGTATGAGTTGGAAGCCGTCGAAGATGGCGAGAGCGCCTGGGCGGCATTATGCGCTCCCGCTGCACCCCAATTGGCGGTGTTGGATTGGATGATGCCCCAAATGGACGGCATCCAAGTCTGTCGGCGTGTTCGAGCTGCCCAATGGCGCCAGCCGCCCTATCTCATCCTGCTCACGGCGTTAGATCGCAAGGAAGACATTGTCATCGGGCTTGAGGCAGGGGCCAACGATTATATTACCAAGCCGTTTCATAAACAGGAATTACTTGCCCGAGTGCGTGTAGGAGAGAGGGTGGTGCATTTGCAAAACGATCTGGCGCATCGCGTCCAGGAGTTAGAGCAGGCGCTAAGCCAAGTTCGCACCTTACAAGGTATGTTGCCCATTTGCGCCAACTGCAAAAAGATAAGGGACGACGAAGGTTACTGGCATCGGGTAGAAGAGTACATCAGCGCCCATTCCGATGCGGTGTTTACCCACGGCATCTGCCCGGAGTGCATGGTCACCCTCTATGGCATCGCGCCGCGATGAGCGAGGTGCTCCTTTTCGAATTGCTCGATAATTCTCGGCTTTGATCAGCGGCGGGCATTTTGGCCCTTTTGGTCCTCTCCTGCTTTGGCCTCGGCCAGGCCAGGGATGCTGGCCTGACCATGGGTCGGCGCATCGCCTACGTCCTCGAGCAGGTCATCGTCTAACCCTTGTGCGTCCTTCTTGTAGAGGCGACGAATCTTCCACCGGGGCACTGCGAGTGCTCCGGTGGGCGAGATGTGTTCATCCGGTATGCTTTTTATTCCGTCTTATAATTACCCCCGGAGATCCAGGCTGGCGGCATCATAGAGGACGTTCAGTGGCTCGATGAGCACACGGCGCGGCCCACTCTCGACGCGCCCGGCGAGATAGGCGGGCACGCTTTGTGCTTGCGAGATCTCGATAGCGCGTTGGGCATCTTCTGCGGCCAGGAACAAGGCGTAACCCGCACCCATGTTCAAGGTGCCGTAGGCTTCGTCGGGGCCGAGGCCGGCTTGTTGCGCGAGGAAGCGCAACACCGGCGGCACAGGTGGGAGCGAGGCGATACGGTAAGTAAAAGCGGCAGGATGGCGCATGATCTTGCGCCATCCATGGCCGGTGATATTGGCCATATAGTGGATATCAATGCCCGCCGCCAAGAGCGCTTGCACCACGGGAGAATAAAGCGTCGTGGCATCGAGTAAGGCTTCTCCATAGAGTCGCCCCTCGGGCAAGGGGGTTGCATATCCCTGCGGCAGGCGCTCGGCCAGCTTTCTGGCCAGGGTAAGCCCGTTGGCATGGATGCCGCTGCTGGCCAGTAGGACGATGGCGTCTCCTGGGCGCAAAGCCTCGCCCAGAACCAGATGTTCCTTGGGGCGAATGATGCCTACGCAGGAGGCGGCAAGGTCGATGGTACCGGATTGGACGATCCCCGCTAGACTGGGGGTCTCACCGCCTCCCCATGCTGCGCCAAGCGCGTCACATGTTGCTTTCCAACCTTGGACGAGATCGCGCATGCGTCGCTCATCGTCGAACCATTCCGATCCGCCTACGGCCCAGTAGGCATGGATACTGAGCGGGCGGGCACCGACGGTAGCCAGGTCGTTTGCTGCCGCGGCGATAGTGTCTTGGGCAATCTGATCGTAATAAGTGCGGCCGCCTATCTCGCGCATGGCATCGGCCACCAAAGATTTGGTGCCCAAGCATTCGGTAATGGAGGCCAGATAGAAATCACCCATGTCGATGACATAGGCCGATTCCCCTCGGCTGGCGGCAACCTCTTGAAAGCCGGCGTTGAGCAAATGCCGCGCCGTATCACGGGCGGCTTGTTGGGCCATGACTTTGAGCGGGTCGAGCCGCGAGTAATCAACGCCGGCTCGCTTATAGTCCAGTTTATCTTCAGACATGATCCCCTCGTTGTCGCCAACTTTCGAGCACATTGCGGATGCGCGCCAGCATCACGCCCACTTCGGTGTAATTGTCTGCGACCAGCTCGACGCTCCAACAGCCTCGATAGCCCGTGTCGCGCAGCATGGCCATTTTGGCAGGCAAACGATCGCCCAAGGTAGACGGGATGTGAGTATGCATAGTATAAGGAGCGAGAAGTTCATCGCCTCGAGCGGCATCCTCGCCCGACCAGCGTTCGAAGTGTAGCAAGATGCCAAAAGCCGGGCTATCCACGGCCGCACACAAGCGCAACAACTCGGCCGGGAAACGCTCCGGGCCCCAGTGATTCTCCGGCCCGATCCGATAGCCGTGCTCCTCGGCCCGACGGGCATACTCTCGATAGCGCATGACAATGTGGTCAAACTCCTCCGGGGTCCATGCCTCGCGGCGGCTGCCGGCATCGATGCGCACCGTCTTGGCGCCCAGCACTTCGGCGGCGTGCAGGTTGGCGAGCGCCCGACGATGGTGTTCGTCGCGCAGGGCGGGATCATCTTCCCAGATATGGGCACCGTCCACGGCCAGGTTTACGAGGGTCAATTCTCGTTCTTCTAAGCCGTCCTTCACTTTGGCCAGATAATCATCTTCTAGGCTGATCAGCATCCCGTTCCAGATATCGGCCGTAGACAGCCTGTAACGGTAGCGACAGGTTTCCAGATAGCCGAATAGGTCCACCGTCCCGGCCTTCATTTGGCGGTTAAACGCATAGGATATGACACCGATGTTCATAAAAGCCTCCCGGATTAGCGGTGTAAAAGCGCCTTAACAGCTCGACCAGTCAAGTGCGCCGGTCGTGACGAGCCTCTGACGGTTGTGTGCCCA
>JACIWY010000173.1 GCA_014360745.1 Chloroflexota bacterium | reverse complement strand
GTGGCGCGCGTGGTGTCATAGATCGAGCCGCCGTTGCGCTCCAGCCAGCGGCCCACTGTCTCTAGGATGCGCACCGATTCTTTGGGGATGGCGCCATCGGGCTGGGGGCCGACGTTGAGCAAAAAGTTGCCCCCGCCATGGGCGCAGCGCACCAGATACATCAGCACTTGTTTGGGCGTCTTCCAATTGTCGTCGGCCTGGTTATAGCCCCAACTGTCGTTGAGGGTCATACACGCCTCCCAGGGGCGCCCCGGCTCGGAGGCGCGCACGTGCTGCTCCGGTGTGTCAAAGTCTTCGGGCAATTGAGAGCGGTTGTTGATAATGATCTCCGGCTGAAGCTCGCGCACCATGGCGTTCAGCTCGGCGGAGCGCCAATCCTCAGCGGTATAGGGCCAGCCGCCGTCATACCATAGGATGTCGATTCGGCCATAGTTGCTGCACAGCTCGCGCACCTGCGCGTGGACGTAATCCACCAGCTCCTTCCAGCCCTCCGGATCGGCCTTCGGGCCGCGGAAATAGGCCGGATAGCGCCAATCGAGCAGCGAGTAGTAAAAGCCCACCCGCATACCGCCGCGATGGCAAGCCTCCACATACTCGCGGATCAGGTCTCGCTTGGCCGCCGTCTTGGGCGCGGTAAAGTCCGACACCTGGCTGTCGAACAGGGAAAACCCGTCGTGATGGCGAGTGGTCATAACCATGTACTTCATGCCGGCGCTTTTGGCCAGGCGCACCCATTCGTCGGGGTCGTAATGGGTGGGCGAAAATTGTTTGGCCAGCGGGGCATACTCCTGATGGGGAATATGCTCCTGATACATGACCCACTCCCCGCGTGCCGGGATGGCATAGACGCCCCAATGAATGAACATCCCAAAACGGGCCGATTCCCACCATTGCATTCGCCCTGTAGCCATCTTTTTGTCCTCCTCTTGTTCATCGCTGTCGCTATTAGCACTATGGTAATCGAGGAATGGCTCGTACGTCAACGGAGATGCGGATCAGGACGCGGCCGTCTCGCCCGCCGGTTCAAAACGGGGCAGAAGCCCCGCGCGCCAGGCGATAAACAAGAGCCCAAGAATCCGGTTTGTTTTTTGAACAGATACTATCCCGACGTATAATAGAGGGGCTATGCACGAACTCTCTGTGACCGAGAACATTATCGAGATCGCCACGCGACACGCCCGCCAGGCCAATGCCCGGCGCATTGTACGCATCCATTTGGTCATCGGCGAGCTGTCCAGCGTTGTCGATGACAGCGTGCAATTCTATTTCGATTTTCTTAGCCGCGATAATCCCTTGGCCGCAGGCGCTGAACTGGTCTTTCGGCGTTTGCCCGTCACGTTGCGCTGCGCCGCCTGCGGCCATCGCTGGGAGCCGGAAGGCGCCGATTGGACGTGCCCGGCCTGCGGCCAAGCTCAGGCGCAAGTGGTGGCCGGGCGCGAGTTCTATATGGACAGCATCGAGGTGGAATAATCTATGGCCGCTAAACGCATACCGGTCGTCGAACGCATTATGAACGCCAACGATCAGGTGGCGCTGGAGAATCGACGCCTGTTCGATCTTTATGGCGTACACGCCATCAATATCATGGCCTCGCCCGGCGCGGGCAAGACCGCGCTCATCCTGAGCACCATCGCCGCCTTGAATGGGCGCCGGCGGGTGGGCGTTATCGAGGGCGACCTGGCCTCGGATGTGGACGCGGTCAAGGTGCGTCGCGTGGGCGTCCCGGCGGTGCAGATCAACACCGGCGGCGGCTGCCATCTCGATGCGCCGCAGATTCGCTCGGCGTTGGAGGAATTGCCCCTCAAGGAGCTCGATCTGGTCTTTATCGAGAACGTGGGCAATCTGGTCTGCCCGGTGGGCTTTGCCCTGGGGGAACATACTCGCCTGGGCATCGCCAGCGTCCCCGAAGGGGACGACAAGCCGCACAAATACCCCTCGATCTTTAGCCACATCGATGCCTTGGTGGTCAACAAGATCGATTTGCTCCCTTATATACCTTTTGATATGGACGAATTTCAGCGTCTGGTGCGCACGCTCAACCCGCAGGTGGCCATTTTCCCCCTGTCGTGCGTCACCGGCGAAGGAATGGACGCATGGATTCATTGGCTTCTCGGCTTGACCGAGGGGAGCTAGCTTCCTCTCGGCCCAACGACGAGGGGACGCAGCCCGTTTTAGCTTTGCGCATCGCCATCCGGGGCGTGGTGCAAGGGGTGGGGTTTCGCCCCTTTGTATATCGCCTGGCGCAGGAACATGGCGTGTTCGGCTGGGTGCGCAATACCTCCTGGGGCGTGGAGATGGAGGTCGAAGGCCCGTCCGACCGCCTCGAACGTTTTGTCGGCGGCTTGCGCAAGGAGGCTCCGCCTCTGGCGCGCATCGAATCGTTGACCGCCGATGAGATCGCGCCGGACGGCTACACGCGCTTTGAGATCTTGCATAGCGAGCCCCAAGAAGGCGCCTATCAACTTATTTCACCCGATATAGCCACGTGTGCTGACTGTCTGCGCGAGCTCTTGGACGGCGGAGACGGTTCCACGCCCGCCGATCGGCGTTATCGTTACCCCTTTACGAATTGCACCAACTGCGGCCCGCGCTTTACCATCATCGAAGACGTGCCCTATGACCGTCCGCGCACGACGATGCGCGAGTTTGTCATGTGTCCCGATTGTCAACGCGAGTACGACGATCCAGCGGATCGTCGTTTTCATGCTCAGCCTAATGCTTGCCCCGTATGTGGCCCCCAGGTGACGTTGCGCGATAAACTGGGGCGCCCTCTGGCCGAAGGGGATGAAGCCATGCGTCTGGCCGCCGAGCGCCTGCGCCGGGGCGATATCGTGGCCATCAAGGGGCTGGGCGGGTATCAACTGGCCTGCGATGCCACAAACGCCGAGGCGGTAGCCCGGCTGCGTGCCCGCAAGCGCCGCCCGCACAAGCCCTTTGCCGTCATGGTCGCCAGTCTGGAGGAGGCCGAGGCCCATGCCGTGATCGGCGCGGCGGAACGCGGGCTGCTCACCTCGGCGGCTGCGCCCATCGTGCTGTTGCCTTGGCGTGCCACCTCGTCCGTCGCGCGCGAGGTGGGGCCCGATACCGATGTCATCGGCATCATGTTGCCCTACACGCCGTTGCACCATATCCTGCTGCGCGATGTGGGCTTGCCGCTGGTGATGACCAGCGGCAACCTGAGCGAGGAACCCATCGCCCGCGACAACGACGAGGCCCTGCGTCGCTTGGGCGACATCGCCGATCTGTTCTTGACGCATAATCGAGGCATCTATGCGCGCTATGACGACAGCGTCTGGTTTGTGCTTGGCGATTCGCCTTCGGCGGTTCCCTGGCCACACGGTCCCCAACCTATACGTCGCGCCCGTGGCTATGCGCCCTTCCCGATCCGCTTGCCCTTTGAGACGCGCCCCATCCTGGCCTGTGGCCCGGAGCTCAAGAACACCTTTTGCTTGACCCGCGATCGCTACGCTTTCTTGAGCCAGCACATCGGTGACATGCAAAACCTCGAAACGTTCGAACATTACGAGGCCACCATCGAGCTGTACAAGCGGCTTTTTCATGTGCAGCCCGAAATTATCGCCGTGGATATGCATCCCGACTATATGGCCACGCGCTACGGTCTCAGGCAACCGGGCAGCAAGGTGCCGGTGCAGCATCACCATGCCCACCTGGCGGCTTGCTTGGCCGACAACGGCATCGCCGACGGGCCGGTCATCGGCGCCATTCTGGACGGCACCGGCTATGGGTTGGATGGGCGCATCTGGGGCGGCGAGTTTCTCGTCGGCGACGGACGGGGCTTTTGGCGCGCGGCGCATTTGCAAGAGTTGCCCTTGCCCGGCGGCGAGGCGGCCATTCGTCATCCCTATCGTTTGGCGGTGGCCTATCTGCACGCTTTGTTGGGGCCAAGCATGCCTTTGCCGGCCACGCTGGCGCACGTCTCGCCAGAGGAACGGCGCACCTTGCGGCTGATGGCCGAGCGCGGCATCAACACGCCGTTGACCACCTCCGCCGGCCGCTTGTTCGACGCCGTCTCGGCGCTGCTCGGCGTGTGCAGAGATACGAGCTACGAGGCCCAAGCCGCCATCGAATTGGAGATGGCGGCTGGGCAAAGCGGGGAGGATCCGCCCTCTTATCCCTTTGAAATCCTGGCCACGGACAAGGAGGCGCAGAGTTGGGCTGTGCCGCCCACGCCGCCCCTCTCCTCTTGGAAAATCGGCCTGAGACCGCTCTGGGAGGCCCTCATGGAGGATCTGAACGCCGGCATAGCCATTACCTGGCTCGCCCGGCGTTTTCATCGCACCGTCGCCGAGATGATCGTGCGTGTATGTGCTTTGCTGCGCCAAGAGACGGGCCTGGCCCGCGTGGCCCTCAGCGGTGGGTGCTTTCAGAATCGGCTGTTGTTGGAAATGGTCTTGCCTTTGTTACACGAAGCGGGATTCGAGATTTTGTTGCATCGTCAGGTGCCCTGCAACGACGGCGGAGTGTCGTTGGGCCAGGCCGTCGTGGCCCATGAGGCGCTCTTGGCTTCGGGTTGACAGATTACAAGTGTCCGACACCCATTTTAGGGGAGGTTCATCTTATGTGTCTTGCTATTCCTGTGCGCATACATGCCATTGAGGGGACGGTGGCCCGCGTAGAGCTGGGCGGTGTGATGCGCGATATTAGCCTGGTGTTGACGCCGGAGGCCAAGGTGGGCGATTATGTCTTGGTGCACACCGGCTTTGCCATCAGCGTCTTGAACGAGGCCGAGGCCCAGGAAACGTTGGCGCTCTTTGCCGAGTTGGAAGAAGCGGCGAAAAGGTTGGAAGCGGGAAATTCTGCATGAAGCACGCCGACGAATATCGCAACCCAGCCGTAGCACAGCGGCTCATCGCCGATATCCGCACGCTGGCCGATGAGAGGGCGGATGGCCCGGTGCGCATCATGGAGTTCTGCGGGGGCCACACCCACGCGATCCTGCGCTTTGGCATTCGCCAAGCGCTGGGGCCGGGGGTGCGCATGTTGTCGGGCCCCGGCTGCCCGGTGTGTGTGACTGCGGATGCCGACATCGATCGGGCCATCGCTTTGGCGCGCATGCCCGGCGTGGCCCTGGCCACGTTTGGGGATATGGTGCGCGTCCCCGGCAGCGAGATGAGCCTGCAAGAGGCCCGCGCCGCCGGCGGCGATGTGCGCATCGTCTACTCGGCGCTCGATGCCGTGGCCTTGGCGCAAAAGAACCCCGAGCTCAAGGTGGTCATGTTGGGCATCGGCTTTGAGACCACGGCACCCGGCGTGGCCGCTTCCATATTACAAGCGCGAGAGCTCGGGTTGGGCAATTATTATGTTCTCTCGTTGCACAAGCTAACCCCACCCGCCACACGCGGCATCCTTGATGCCGGCGAGGTGCGCGTCGATGCCATCCTGGGGCCGGGGCATGTCACCGCTATCATCGGTGCCAACGCCTGGCGCTTTCTAGCCGATGACTATGGCGTGCCCTGTGCCGTGTCGGGCTTTGAGCCGCTGGACATGCTCCAATCGATCAAGACGTTGGTACAAGCGTGTCGGGAGGGCAAGGCGGATGTGTTTAACGTCTATGGTCGCGGCGTCACCGCCGAGGGTAACCTGGTGGCCCAACGCCTGCTGGAGCGGGTTTTTGTCGTCGGGCCGGCCTTGTGGCGGGGCCTGGGGGAAATCCCGGCTAGTGGTTTGCTGTTGCGAGATGAATTTGCCGATTACGACGCGGCGCGCGTTTTCGCCCTCTCCGCACGAGAAGGCTCCGGGCACAGCACCCATAAGGGCTCCGCTTGCCGCTGCGGTGAGGTGTTGCGCGGCGTCATAGAACCGCCCGAATGCCCGCTCTTTCGTCGGGTCTGCACGCCGGCGCGGCCGGTAGGGCCCTGCATGGTCTCGGCGGAAGGAGCCTGCGCCGCCCATTACCGCTATGGAGGAGCGTTGTAGGCCATGGAAGAAGTAGTGCTTCTGGCTCATGGTAGTGGGGGCACGCTTAGCCACGAACTGGTCGAGCACGTCTTTTTGAAATATCTGGACGATCCCAAACTCTTGGAGTTGGAGGATGCCGCGCTCCTGGAGCTGGACGGAGGCAGGATCGTTTTGACCACCGACTCTTATGTGGTGCGGCCCCTCTTTTTCCCGGGTGGCGACATCGGTAAGCTGGCCGTCTGTGGCACGGTGAACGATCTGTCGATGCGTGGCGCGCGTCCGCTTTATCTCACCGCCGGCTTCATCCTCGAAGAGGGCTACCCTTTGGCCCAATTGGAGCGGATTATCTCTTCCATGGCCGAGACCGCTGCCCGAGCCGGCGTGCGCATTGTGGCCGGAGATACCAAGGTGGTAGAGCACGGCGCGGCTGATGGCGTGTTTATCAATACCGCCGGCGTCGGCATTGTGCCACCGGGCGTCGATGTTTCGGCGCGCAATGCCAGGCCGGGCGATGTGGTGTTGATCAGTGGCGCGGTGGGTGATCACGGTTTGGCCATCATGACCCGGCGCGAAGGGTTGGAATTCGAAAGCCCGCTCAAGAGCGATTGCGCGCCGCTGAACGGCCTGGTAGAGGCGCTGCTCGCCGCCTGTCCGGTGCGCACATTGCGCGATCCCACGCGGGGTGGCCTGGCCACCACCTTGAACGAATTGGCGATCCAATCGGTCGTCGGCTTGGAGATCGACGAAACCCAGGTGCCCGTCCACGAACCGGTGCGCGCGGCCAGCGAACTGTTGGGCCTCGATCCTTTCTATGTAGCCAACGAGGGCAAATTGGTGGCCATCGTCGCCGCAGAGGATGCCGAGCGGGCGCTGGAAGCTTTGCGCGATCACCCGTTGGGCAGCGAGGCGGCCATCATCGGTCGGGTGGTGGCTGACCATGTGGGCCAAGTGGCGCTGCGCACCGTTTTGGGCACCCGCCGCATTTTGGATATGCTGGCCGGAGAACAATTGCCACGGATCTGTTGAAAGGACCTTATGGATACATCGCGAAAACGCGCTTTGATCGGCGTTGTGGTAGGTCATGCGGCCCATGACACCTGGTTTGGCGTGGCTCCGGTATTGCTGGCGGCGCTCAGCTCGTCGCTGGGCCTTTCCAATGCGGACATTGGCCTGGTGCTCTTGATTTATCAATCGGTCTCTTCCCTCACCCAACCCTTCTTTGGCCGGCTCAGCGATGCGAAACATGCCTGGATGGGGGGACGGACGATGGCCGTGGTCGCCATCCTATGGACGACCGCCCTCTTTGGCGGGGTTATCTTGGCGCCTTCCAAAATCTTTTTGTTCCTATTCATCGGCCTGGCTGGCTTTGGCTCCGGGGCGTTTCATCCGCAGGGTGCCGCCACTG